>JBGPNV010000019.1:0-19750 GCA_041487695.1 Thermoplasmata archaeon
ATGGATTCGAATCTTTCGCCGTGAAATGCCGAAGTCGGTTTCGAATCACGGCACTAGGGCTTGGCAAGTTCTCTCTTGAGCCTCTGGATCACATCGACCGGCGTGGGGTCAAGGCCCCGCCGGATCGCGAGGTAGACGGACGCGAAGTCCCCGACAACGACCGCCGAAAGCGCGCGCGCAAGGCCCCCTTCACCCTCGGCCGCCACTTCGGTAACGCTGCCGGCCGCCCCCTTGAAGGCGAGCCGCTTCGTAAGGTCGACGCGCCGCGCGTTGCGCGGGTGCCCCTTCGGGTCCCGCAGGATCACGACGCGGAAGCCCGACGAGCGCGGGTCGGCGCCCCAGGCGTTGATGTCGTTGTGGTTCGAGGCGGGGAACGCATCGTCGCGCGCCTGGACCTTCGCGTTCTCGTTGAGTTGCGTGCGCCAGCGCAGCGCGGCCGCGCGCAGGATCCCCTCGCCGAAGACGACGGGCGTGCCGCCCTCCAGGGCAAGCGCCACCTTCTTGGCGCGGTTGACGCGCGTGGGCCTCTTCCGGCTGCAGGACGACGCCGTGGCGCGGACGACCTCGACCGCCTCCCCCATGGACGGAGCGACCCGCGCGAGCTCCGTGCGCTCCAGCACTTCCACGAGCGGTGCGAGCAGGAAGGGCAAGGCGGCGCGCGGCATGATGGCGCCCGGGAGGTCGAAGCAGGGGAGCCCCTCCTCCGTGAGGCGCGCCTTCAGCGTCCCGCCCGAAGTGATGCCCACAATCCGGCAGCCGCGCCGCAAGGCGTCCTCGAAGAGCGACAGGGTCTCTTCGGTGGTCCCTGAGTAGGAGGAAACGACCACGAGCGTCTCCCGCCTGGCAAAGCTCGGGAGCGCATAGTCCTGGACGACGCCCATCGGGACGGGGAGGACAGCGCCAAACGCGTCAGCGACAATCTCGCCGGCAATCGCTGAGCCGCCCATCCCCGCGACGATGACCGAGGACACGTAGCGCCCGCCCTTCCGGAACGAAGGGGCCCCGGCGCGGGCGGCTTTCCAGCCGCCTTCGAGGTCGTCGGCAAAGCCCTCGATGCGGCCGAGGAGGTCCGACTTGTCGATTAGGCCAAATCGCTGCCAGGCGTCGAGGTCGGGCCCCGACCTTCGCGCCCGCCCCACCCTAGCTCCCCCCAGTTAGATCCGCACGGTCGTGTAGTCGCCGATCACGACACGCGCGCCTTCGGGGACGAGCCCCTCGGCGGAGAGCACATGCGAATAGGGTCCCACGATCGAATCGACAAGCTTTCGCCTGCAGCGGATTGTCACGTGGTCAAGGATCATGGAGCCCTCGACCTCGCTGTCGGCCACGGTGGTCTCGTCGCCGATCGAGGTGTAGGGACCGATGTACGCGTTGGGGCCCACATGGCAGTTCGAGCCAAGCAGGACCGGGCCTCGGATGCGCGAGCCCTTTTCGACGACCGTTCCCCGGCCGACAACGACGCGGCCCGTGAGCTGTGCGCCCTCCTCGACCGTGCCTTCGATCTTGCCGGTAAGTTCGTCGAGGACGAGGTGGTTCGCTTCCAGGATATCCTCGGGCTTGCCCGTGTCCTTCCACCACCCCTCGACAGTCCAGGAGTGGACCGACCCGCCAGCCTCGATCACGCCGGTGATCGCATCCGTGATCTCAAGCTCGCCGCGTTTCGAGGGTTTCAGGTGCTCGATGACGTCGAAGACCTTGGGCGTAAAGAGGTAGATCCCGATGACCGCGAGGTCCGAGAGGAATTCCTTCGGCTTCTCGACGCAGCGCACGACGCGCCCCTGCTTGTCGAGGACCGCCACGCCGAAGGCGGACGGGTTCTTGACGCGGCAGAGGGCAATCGCGGCGTCGGCCCTCTTTTCCTGGAAGTCCCGGACGAGGCCTTTGATCCCGCCGCGCAGGAGGTTGTCGCCCAAGTAGACGACGAAGGGCTCGCCTCCCACGAAGTCCTTCGCGCAGCGCACGGCGTGGGCGATCCCCTTCGGTTCACCCTGCACGATGTAGGTGACCTTCACACCGTACTTCGAGCCGTCCCCCAGGAGTTCGCGCACTTTCTCGGGCATGTTGTTTCCCAGGATGATCCCGACTTCGGTGATTCCCGCCTCGCGGATGTCGTCGAGGCAGTAGAGCAGGTTGGGCTTGTTCGCGATGGGGATGAGCTGCTTCGGGCCGGTGTAGGAAAGCGGGCGCAGGCGCGTGCCCGAACCGCCCGCGAGAATGACGCCCTTCAACTCAAGCCCTCCCGTCGCTTTCCCAAGGCTCCGCCAAACGAGACGCGTCGCTATTTGAGGGTTCTCACTTGCCTTACGCGCCGGGCTTCTGCGGTCGACCCCAGTTGAAATGGTAATTCTGTACCTCACTGCGGAAAAAGACCAGGGACTCCTCGAAAGTGAACATGGGGCGGCTTAGCGCATCCTCGACTTTTGTGCAGTCGAGGCAGCCGTTGAGCGGCCGCTTCGCCTTGAAGGGCGCGTCCTTCAACTTGGCGGCCTTGATGAGTGCCGCGTCGCGGTCGAAGAAGTCCGCGACCTTGAGGCCCATCTCAAAGCGCGACATGCACCCTTGGGACACGACATTGTAGACGCCCTTGAGGTCGCTCTTCACAAGCTCGAGGAGGACCTCGGCCGCCTGGTTGGCGTAGGCCGGGGTGGTAATCTGGTCGTCGAAGAGGCGGACTTCGCGGCCTTCCAGAAGTTCCCCAAGGACCCATGAGACAAAGTTCGGGCGGCGCGCGACGAGGTCGATTCCCCACAAGGACGCCATCCGCGCGATCACGAAGTCCGGGCAGTACTCGCGCACGGCCGCTTCCGCGGCAAGGACCGACCGGCCGTAGGCCGACAGGGGGTTCGGCACGCCGTCTTCCTTGTAGGGCGCTTTGGCCGTCCCGTCGAAGATGTAGTTCGAAGACACGTAGACGAGCTTGCCGACCGAACCCAACGACTTTGCCACGTTTCGTGCGCCGTCCGCGTTCACGGCAAACGCGCGCTCGGGGTCGGACTCGCACAAATCGACATCGGTCATCCCGCCGCAGACGAGTACGGCCTTGGGCTGAAGGGCCCGGACGATCGCGTGGACCTGTTGGTAGTCCGTGACGTCGAGCGAGAGTTCCTCGACGCCTTGGAGGTCGAAGCGGTGCTCAAGGTAGGTCGCAAAGGTGCGAAATTCGTCGCGCGCGGCGGTCGCCACGCGCGCTCCGAGGAGGCCTGACCCCCCGATCACGAGGATCGCGTCGGACAGGTCGTTTCCCCCCGCCCTCACGGGAACTGGCCGAAGTGCCAGAGGAGCGGCCGAAGAAACCCAAGGAGGGCAGATGAAGGTATGCCCGTGGCGTGCCTGGAACTCTTTCGGGCTCGGGCGGGCGCGCGGGGAAGCGCGAACCTTCAAATGAGCCGTGCCTTGATGAGGCGTCGCCCCTTGAGGACAGGTCGAGACCTTATGGCTCCAACGATCGACGGCTGCCTGGTCCGCAAGCTCAGCGCGATCCACGACGACCGCGGCTGGTTGATGGAGATGCTGCGCTCCGACTGGGCGGAATTTGCCAACTTCGCGCAGTCCTACATCACGGTCTGCTACCCGGGGGTTGCGAAGGCGTGGCACTACCACAAGCAGCAGACCGACCACTTCGTGACGGTTGCAGGGATGTCGAAGATTGTGCTCTTCGACGACCGCCCTAACTCGCCGACCAAGGGGGTAGTGAACGAGTTCATCTCCGGCGAGCGCGCGCCCATGCTCGTCCGGATCCCCCCCTTCGTCTGGCACGGGTTTGCGGCGGTGGGGCCCGAGCGTACGATGATCGTGAACTTCCCGACGCACCTCTACAGCTACAAGGAGCCCGACGAGTTCCGCAAGGCGTCCGATGACCCGGCGATTCCCTACAGCTGGGTCGTCACGAACCGCTAGGGCGCAGATCCTGGCTCGCGCTCGCGCGCAAGCGTACCACGCGAGACCCCGAAACGTTCAAGAGAGAGACCCCCGTGTGCCCGCCTGGGAAGGTGCGCCAGATGGCCAAAGATGTCCTGCTCGTCACGGGCGGGATGGGGTTCATCGGCTCGAACTTCGTGCGCTTCATGTTGAAATCGAAGCAGATGGAGATCATAGTCCTCGACAAACTCACCTATGCCGGCAACCCCGCAAACCTCAAGGAACTCATCGACGCGGGGAAGGTCCGATTCGTGAAGGGAGACATCTGCGACCCGAAGGCCGTCGACCCCCTTGTGAAGCAGGCCGACGTGATCGTCAACTTCGCCGCCGAGACCCATGTCGACCGCTCGATCCACTCCGGCCTCGACTTCGCGCTCACGGACACGGTGGGGACCGGTGTCCTGCTGGAGGCGATGAAGAAGCACGGCGCCGACCGCTTCATCCAGATCTCCACGGACGAGGTCTACGGGGAGGCGCCCGGCCACCCCTCGAAGGAGACCGACGCCCTCTTCCCGAAGTCCCCGTACGCGGCCTCGAAGGCAGGCGGCGACAGGCTTGCCTGGTCCTACTTCGCGACGCACGGGCTCGACGTGGTCATCACGCGCTGCTCGAACAACTACGGCCCGCGCCAGTACCCCGAGAAGCTCATCCCGCTCATGGTCACCAACGCCATCGAAGGAAGGAGGCTGCCCGTCTACGGACATGGCAAGAACACGAGGGACTGGATCCACGTCGACGACCATGCAAACGCGATCGACATGTTGATCGACCTCGGGAAAGCCGGGGAGGTCTACAACATCGGCAGCGGCGTCGAGAAATCCGTGCTCGACATCGCCGGCGAGGTCCTCAAGGAGCTCGACAAGCCGGAGTCCCTCATCGAGCATGTGGCCGACCGGCCGGGCCACGTGACGCGCCACGCGGTCGACACGACGAAGATCCGGCGCGAGGTCGGGTGGGCCCCGGAGCGCTCGTTCGAGACGGCGATCAAGGAAACCGTCGCCTGGTACCGCGACAACCCGAGCTGGTGGCGCCCGATCAAGACAGGGGAATTCCGCAAGTACTACGAACGGCAGTACGGACAGGCGGCGTGAGAGGGGGGGAAGGGCGCGGCAATCTTCGGCGACGGCGTGCGCAAGCGCGCGATGGTCTACCTGTGGCGCGCGCAGCAGTCGGGCGCGATCATCAACATCATGCTGCTCGGCACGCTCACGGCCGCCTCGCTCTATAGGCAGTTCCTCAAGGACTACTTCGACAACTACGGGTTTCCCCCCGACCAGGAATTGCCAGGGGTCCTCGTCACCATGTCGATCATTTTCGTCGGGGTCTTCGGGGTGGGTTTCGTCTTTGACCGCATGAAGTTTTGGAAGGAGCAGAGCGTGGTCGGCACGGAGCGCAACCCCTACGCCTCCTACAAGCTGAACGCGAAGGAGGTCTACTGGATCCGGATCTGGGCCGCCGCAATCGTGGCGGGCAACCCGAGCCCGGAGCAGAAACGGCTCGTTGAAATGTTCGACGCCTGGATCAAGCGGTCGCTGGATGAGGACAAGATCCTCAAGTCCGAAGTCGACGCCGTGGAGCGGTGGATCACCGCGGGCGACGCCTCGGCAAAGAAGTTGCTTGAAGGCGACGCGTGAAGCGCGCAAAGGGGCCACGCGCCATGGCTTCCATCCTGGTCACCGGCGCAAGCGGGCTCGTGGGGAGCCGGCTCACCGTAAGGCTAAGGGGCGCCCACGAGGTCCACGGGACCTTCCACAGCCACCCCCCGGACTTCCTGGCGCACCCCTCGCGCCTCCTGCACAAGCTCGACATCCGGGACACCCGCGCGCTCCTCGAGCTCGTGCGCGCGGTCGACCCGTCCGTGGTCATCCACTGCGCGGCCTTCACGAATGTGGACGCCTGCGAAAGCGCAAGGGACGAGGCACGGGCGGCGAACCTCGCGCCTGTCGAGGCGCTTGCCGCCGAGGCAACAGCGCACGACCGGCGGCTCGTCCAGATGTCGACGGACTACGTTTTCGACGGGACGGCGCCCCCGTACGAGGTCGATGCAAAGCCGAACCCCCTCTGCGTGTACTCGAAGACGAAGGCGGACGGTGAGGAGGCCGCGCGGCGCTCGCCGCGCTCCCTCATCGCGCGCTCGACGGTAATCTACGGCGCGGACTTCGGCCACCTGAAGCGAAACTTCGCCGTATGGCTGATCGGCGAGCTTCGCGCCAAGCGCCCCGTCAAGGTCGTGGAGGACCAGTGGAACACGCCGACAATCTCCGAGCAGGTGGCGGAGGTGCTCGAGCGGGCCCTCGAGCGCGAGGTCGAGGGGGTCATCCACGCGACGGCGAGCGAGTGCGTCCCGCGCGTGGAGTTTGCGCGCCGGGTCGCGCGGCGCTTCGGCCTTGACGCATCCCTCATCACGCCGGTCCCCACGGCTTCGCTCAACCAACCGGCCAGGCGGCCCCTTCGCCCGTGCATGTCGGTCGCCCGGACCGAGGGCGTTCTCGGGATGAAGATGTGGTCGATCGAGAAGTCGCTCGACCTGCTCCACGAGCAGCTCTCGGAGCCCGACCGTTCGGTCCTTCGCCCCTGGTGGTAAGTCAAGGGGCCCTTCGCAGCGCGTCGCCGAGCCGCGCGGCCCGGAGGTTCGAAGGCACCTCGTGCACGCGCACGATGTCCACGCCCTGCGCGGCCAGGAAGGTCGTGAGGTAGGCCGTTGCTTCGTCTCGCGCCTTCGGCGCCTCGAGGCCAAGAAGTGCCTTGAAGAGCGACTTGCGCGAGGCGCCGACAAGGACAGGGAAGCCGAGCGCCTTGAGGCGCGGGACGGCGCGCAGGAGGGCGAGATTGTGTTCGAGGGTCTTTCCAAACCCGATCCCGGGGTCCACGATGATTCGGTCAGGGAGAACGCCGCGCGCGCAGGCCGCCTCCGCGCGTTCCTTGAGGAAGGTGAGGACCTCGGCCACCACATCGCGGTACGAAGGGTTCTCCTGCATGCTCCGGGGCGTGCCCTGCATGTGCATGAGCACGAGGTAGGCGCCCGCGGCCGCAACTTCGTCAAAGATCAAGGGGTCGACACGCCCCGCGGAAACATCGTTCACGATCTTCGCGCCCCGGGCAAGGCACGCACGCGCCACGGCTGACTTGGTCGTGTCAATCGAAAGGGCCGCGGGCAAGCCCTCTTGCAGCCTGTCAAAAACGGGGCCGACCCTCGCAAGCTCGGCCTCGCGGCTCACGCCTTGCGAGCCCGGACGCGTGCTCTCGCCGCCGATGTCGACGATGTCGGCCCCTTCCCCCGCGAGGCGTCGAGCCTGGTCGGCCGCGGCCTCCGCCAACGCAAAATCCCCTCCGTCGGAGAAGCTGTCGGGTGTGACGTTGACGACGCCCATGATGACGGTGCGCTCCCCGAAAGGCAGCCGGAAAGCCGAGGCGACCACGGGGGAAAGACCAAGGGCCGCTCGCATAAGCGTTGCGCCCTTGGGCCGCGCGGGCTTTTGTGCAAGGCGCGCGTTCCAAGGCGCCATGGCGCACGCGTTTATCGTGGGGACCCGCAACGCGGGGGCGGGGCTCACCGAAGGGCGACGGGTCCTTGCGGCGGGCGGCTCGGCGATCGATGCGGTGGAGGCCGCCATCCGGATTGTCGAGGATGACCCCCTGGACTGGAGCGTCGGGTTCGACGGCCTTCCCAACCTCCTTGGCGAAGTCGAGCTTGACGCTTCGATCATGCTGGGCCGTTCGAGGCAAGCCGGCGCGGTCGCGGGGGTCAAGACGGTCAAGAACCCGATCAGCCTGGCGCGCAAGGTGATGGAGCTCACCCCGCACGTGCTCCTCGTGGGCGAAGGCGCCGACCGCTTCGCGAGGGCCGCGGGCTTTCCAAGAGAGAATCTCCAGTCGGAGGCAGGCAAGCGCCGCTACGAGAACCTCATGGCGGGCCGCGAGGTGCTCGAAGGGTTTGGGAAAGTGCCGCCCGCGATGTCGAAGCTTGCGTGGCGGTACGAGCCGTACCTGCGCCGCCAAAAGGCGCAGTTTGACGTCAAGGGCTGGTACGATAGGCTCCAGGCCGCCTGGCACGGGACGGTGGACGTGATTGCCGGGGACCGCGCGGGCGAGATTTGCAGTGGGGTTTCGACCTCGGGGCTGGCGCTGAAACTCCCGGGGCGCGCGGGCGACAGCCCGCTTATCGGGGCGGGAAACTACGCGGACGCGCGCTTCGGAGCGGCCGCGTGCGTCGGACAGGGCGAGCTT
This sequence comes from Thermoplasmata archaeon, assembly GCA_041487695.1. Classification (GTDB taxonomy): domain Archaea; phylum Thermoplasmatota; class DTKX01; order DTKX01; family DATEUP01; genus DATEUP01. Next base: position 8,146 of record JBGPNV010000019.1, read on the forward strand.
GCGATCCGTTTCAGCGCGGCGCGCACGGCCGTCCTGCACCTCCAAGCCGGCAAGACGCCCCGGCAGGCGGCCGACGCCGTGATCCGCGAGGTCATGGAGGCCGAGCCCGGGGGAATCCTCCAGGTCCTTGTCGTTTCGAAGGGGGGCGCAAGCGCGGCCAGCGCTTCCCAGGAGGGCCTGCACACGGTGTACTGGAAAGAGGGAATGTCGCGCATCGAAAAGCGCCCGTCCAAGACGTTCAAAGCGCGTTGAGCGCTTTCGGCGACCTCCCCCCCGCGGCTTTATGGGCGCGGCTTTATGGTTGGTGCGGGTGGGGTGTAGTAGTATAGGGCGCGTGGCGAGGGGCCTCACGCGCGCCCGGCGCCGCGCAGGGCACGGGCGGTCCTGGCAAGGCCCTCCTCAAGCCCGACGTGGGGCCGCCACCCCAGGACTCGCCGCCCCTTCGTTGGGTCTGCGACAAGGCGGTCAAAGTCGTTCGGGCGCTTGCGCCCCTGCTCGACCAAGGGGGTAAGGCCGCACTTGGTGACCCGCGCCGCAAGCGCCGCCATCTTGTCGACCCGCACACCCTCGCCCGTTCCCACGTTAAGGACCTGGCGGCGGCTTTCACGGTCGAGGCCGGCTTGTCGGAAAAGGCGGACCGCGTCGTCGACGAACACAAAATCGCGCACGGGCCAGGGATTTCCGATCTTCAGCGAGCGGCCCTCGATGCACTGAGCAAGGACGCTCGGGATCACAAAGGTGGCGCGCTGCCCCGGCCCGTAGATGTTGAAGAGGCGCAGGACCGTTACGGGCACGCCGAAGAGCGCATCGTAGGCGAGTGCGAGGCTCTCGGCGGCGTGCTTGGAAGCCGCGTACGGGTTGCGTGGCAGCGCCGGGTGCGCCTCGGTCAACCGGCCGCGGAAGGGCGGGCCGTAGACAAGCGCCGTGGAGGCAAGGACGAAGCGGCGCAGCGGGCGAGCGCGCCGAGCGCGGGCCGCTTCAAGGAGGTGGGCCGTGCCGAGGGTGTTCACGCGGAAGGTGGCCGCCGGGTCGGCGATGCTCTGCCCGACGCTCGATAGCGCCGCCAGGTGGAACACGACGTCGGCCGAGGCCGGGAGACTAGGGCGCGGGCCCTTCAGGAGGTCGCCGTGCACCACACGCGCGCCGGGCGGAAGGCCCTCTCGGGCGCCTCCGCGCACGAGCAAGGTCACCTGGTGGCCCTCGGCAAGCAGGTCGCGGGCGAGGTGGTTGGCGAGGAACCCGCCGCCACCTGTCATGAACGCGTGCGCCAGGGCCACCCCGTTGAGGTAAGCATGGAGGGGCGCATAAAGCCCCTTGGAAGGCGCCGCGCAAAGGCCCGTCTCGCAAGCATCAAATCGTGGCGGCTCATCGACGAAGGTCATGCGCCTTCTTCGGGCCCTGGCGTTCGTCCTGGCAGCGGGGGTCTCGCTGGCGCCGCTCCTTGGCGCGGCCTTGGGCGCGCCGACGCCGTCTTCAAGCAGGCTCGCCGCCAGCGGACTTGCCCCCAGCGCATCCTTCCCGCTCTTCGACCCCTTCGACTACAGCGACGTCGTGCTCCTCGGAAACAGCAACAGCCTGACCTCGCGAAACCTCACCCGGCACTTCCAGCAAGTCCACGGCCTTGCCGACGACCACGTTTTCTTTGCGGACCTGCCTGAGGCCGAGACAATCGCCCCAGCCGCATGGACCGCCTTTGCAAGCTGGTTCACGGGGGAGCTTTCGAACCGGTCCTTGGGTCCCGGCGTCAACTACATCGTGACCTTCAAGGGCTTGCCGATCCGCGTCGCGTGGTCGGGACCCAACGGTCGGACCTCGTTCCAGGATGCCCTCATGCTGCTTGGCGGGTCCTACGCCTCGTACATCGGCTCGGCCAACCTCTATGGCAACCCCTACTTCAACCACACGGAGCGCTTCACCTTCGCGCAGTTCGGGATCCGGCTCGTTACGGGGATCTACGCGTACAACGAGTCGACGGCGATGGCGCTCATCGACCGCGCGGCGACTTCCCTCGGCTCGAGGGGCGAGTTCCTGCTCGACTCCGACTCGTCGAAGGGGTACAGCGGCGGGTGGGGCGGCTACGGCTACGCCAACGAGGCTCTGCTTTGGGCCAACGCGACACTCACGGCCGCGGGTCAGCCTGTGTTCTTGGACACGAATGCGACCTACGTTACTGGCCACACGAATGTGATCGGCTACTCATCGTGGGGCTCGAACGATTGTTGCTGGGGGGCGGTCACGCAAGAGGCCCGGCCCCAAAACACCTGGGTCAACGGTTCGATCGGCGAGACCTTTGTCTCGACGGGCGGGCGCACGTTCACGTGGCCGCCCTCGTACGGGCAGTCGCTCATCGCCGACTGGATCGACGAAGGCATTAACGGCATCAAAGGCTACACGGACGAGCCCTACATTTCTGCGATTGCGGACGGCCACATCCTTTACGGGCGATATGTCGAGGGCTACAACATGGCCGAGAGCTTCTGGGCCGCTTCCCACGTGGTCGGCTGGCGCCAGATCGTCATCGGCGACCCGAAGATGGCGGCCTTTTACCCGCAAGAGCGCGACCTTGCCGTGAACGCGACGCTCACAGGGGCCCCGGCTTGGGCCGAGGAAGGGAGCCTTGTGGACCTCACGCTCGGGCTCGACAACACGGGGCTGTCGGACGAGCAGGTGCAGGCGGAAGTCCGCGCGAACGGCACGCTCCTCTTCAACGGCACCCTGGACGCGCCGGCCTTTGCGGCGGCCTCGTTCAACATCACGGTGGACCTCGCCGCCCTGGGGCCGACCGTTTGGGGCGACCTCAGTCTGAAGGTCGCGCTTGACCCCGCGGGGCTGATCGCGGAGCGCAACGAGTCGAACAACGACGCCAGCGTCCCCTTCGAGTTGCGGCGGGCGCCCGTGGTGGGCGTCACGGTGGAGCGATCGAGCCTCCTAACCTTCGAGGCAGTCAATCTCACGCTCGCTGCGCTGCGGGCCGACCGCCCCATCGACCGCTTCGAGGTCGTCCTCGGCGAAGGGGGAAACCTCAGCACGTTCAACGTCAGTGCGACGAGCGACATGGCGACCCTTTCAGCGAGCTACCCTCGATCGGGGGTCCGCTCCTTCTCCGTCTGGGCTGTGGATGTGGCCGGGGTCCGATCGCGCAGTCCGGCGAACGCAAGTGTGGAGGTCCTTAACCGCGCGCCTGCCGCGGCGGCTTTCGCGGAAGACCCCTCGCCGCTCACGCTCCAGAATGTGACCTTCAACGCGACGACGTCGACCGACCCCGATGGGGTGGTGATTTCCTACTCCTGGGATTCTTCCCCTTGTGGGTTCTCGGGTTGCGACCACTTGGGCGAGGGACCCGTGGTTGTGCTGCGCTTCTTGCGGCCGGGGAACTACACAATCGCACTCACAATCACCGACGATGAGGGCGCGACCTCGCTCGCCTTTGTTCGGGGTACGGTGGGAAACCGCCCGCCTTTCGCGCACGTGTCCGCGAACCAGAGTTCGGTCCTTACGGGGGTTCCGGTCGGTGTTTCCGCCGTGGCTTCCGAGGACTTGGACGGCACCCTGGCATCCTACCGCTTCACCTTCGACGATGGCACGGAGGTGACGCAGACCACCTGGGACACCTCCCACGCGTTCGCCCGCCCGGGCCCAAGCGGACTGTGGCTCGAAGTAACCGACGACTGGGGCGCGACAAGCCGCGCACGCCTTTCCCTTGACGTGCTTGACCGGGCACCGATCGTCTCTTGGAGCCCGGCCGCAAACTTCCGTGTGATCGAAGGTCTCGCGTGGGTCCTCTCGGCCGACCTATCCGACCTTGACGACAACCTCACTTCGTACGCTGTCGACTTCGGGGACGGGTCAAGCACCGTAGGAGCGCTCTCCGGCTCGGGCGGGCCCTTCACGCTCGCTTACACCTACGCGCTGGAGGGGAACTACACCCTTGCGCTGACCGTCGTCGACGAGTGGGGCGTCCAGACCACGCTGCGGGCCGCCCTCGTCGTTGTGCACCCGCCGCCTGCCGCCTCAACCTTTTCGCTGAGCGCCGAGGGCCTCAACATCAGCCTCGCGTACGCCGTGGAGTCCCCCTACAGGCAACTCACGCTGACCGTGAAGCTTGACGGGCGGGCGGTCCGCACACTCGACGTGGTGGCCCCCGGGAACCTGGACCTCACGCTGCCATCGGGTACCGCGCCAGGCAATCACACGGTCACCGTCGAGGTCGACGACGGGTCGAAGACGGTGGTGCTCGGGTCCAAGACGTGGGAGGTGCCCGAGCCCCCAGCGCCAGTGCCCCCCACAACGGCCCCACCCCCAACGACGGAGCCTTCGTCCGGGGTCGCCCTCGTGGTCGTCGCCGGTGTGCTCGGCGCCGCGGGGCTCGGCCTCGTCTTCTTCCTGCGCCGGCGCGCCAAGACCTGAAGCGCCTCAAAGGACGAGCAACGTCTTTAGCGCGCTGTAGTGGTCGGCGGAAGTCGCGCTCTGCCCGCAGCTCTCGCGCGACGCGCGCGACAGAATTGCACGGTCGGCCACCAGGTGGATCTTGTCGACCTTGGCGCCGACCTCGCTCAGTTTCGCGCCCTCCTCGGCCTCATCCCATCCGAGCCGCTGGAGCGCCTGCGCAACCCGCGGGGCACCGCGCACGAGGATTCGGTAGTAGGTCTTCCCGTCGTAGTGGACGGCGCGCAGCAGCCCGCAGTCTTCGAGGACCTGGAGGTGGTATTGGAAAGTGCCATTGGGCATCTTGAGGGCGTGCCGGATCTCCTTGCGGAAGTCGAGCGGGTGGTCCACGAGGTGGGAGAAAATGGTCTGGGCCCCGGGGGTTATCCTTTCTCCACGCTCTCGGTACGCCGGCGCCATCTACCCTGGAACGGCCGTTCTTCCCCTGTTGAAGCTTGTGGTACCGTTCGCTGCAGGGTGGGGGGGTCGGCCGTGCGGCCGCGGGCGCTTCTTACGCCTTGCCAACCGCGCCGGTGGAGGGCGGCGGACCCCTCGACGTCACAAAATCGCGGGCGGCGCGCTGCGCGAATTCCAATCGGACTTGAGGGGTCATCCCGGCGAGCGTGCCAGCAATGAAGGCGGCATTCCAGACGTCGCCCGCGCCGGTCGTGCGCAGGGGCTCGGCGGGCGCCTCCTCAATGGCCCCCTCGCTCTTGCCGCCCCGCCACGACTCGGCGCGCCGGGCCGCATGAGCCGCAAGGCCCGCGGGCACGCGTTTCGTGAATTCGCGGCCCTGCCCCTCCATGTCGTCATGGGCGCAAGGCGAGGTGCCGCCGGCGTTCAGCAAGAGCACGCGCGAAAGTTCGCGGAGCTCGGCCTCGTTCACGAGGAACCAATCGAGTTCCTTGGAGGCTTGCACCTGCCGGATGAGCGCCAACGTGTCTTTCTCGCGGCCCCAAAGGTCCGACGGGTCGAGGAACGTGAGCGCCCCCGTTTGCTTGGCCAGCCGCGCCGTCTCGCCAACGAAGGCCGTCCCCCCCGCGACGTTTTGCCCCCAATTGGCGATGTGGACGGCCGAGGCGCCCTTGAACGCCGCGGCCACGCCCTCGCCGAGGTCGGCAAGCCGCAGGCCCTCGAGCGAGCCGGCGTCGTTGAGTTGCACATTCGTGCGTTCGCCGCCCATTTCAAGCGCTACGGTAAGGGAGGCCTCCCCGTCTGTCCGCACAAGCGAAAGGTCGAGCCCGCTGCCCGAGGTCTCTTCCTTGGCAAACTCGAGGGCGGCCTTGGAGGTGCGGGCGGCGAACCGGGCGCGGACCCCGAGCGCGGCAAGCGCGCGAGCCGTGTTGAGCGCATTCCCGCCGATCACGAGCCGCTGCCCACCCGACCGGATCCGCCCGCCGCCTCGCAGCGCGGCCGAGGTGAGGAGTTTCTGCGTGTCGCCCCAGCGGGGCAGGGTGACCAGCTGGTCGAGGTAGAGGTCTGGCAGGCAAAGGACGACCTTGTCTGCCACGCGCGTTTCGAACCCTTCAAGGGCCTTCGTGAGCGCTTCGGAAATCGTCGGGCCGCCCCGCGCCTGGCAGTGGGCTTGGCCCGGATAAACGCTTGGCGAACCGCGACGGCCCGAACGCGGGGACTTACGGGGAGGACGGGCCCTCAGGCGCCGACGGGGATTCGCACCGTGAAGGTGCTCCCTTTTCCAAGCTCGGACTTGACGGTGACCGCCCCGCCAAGCGCCTCCGCGTACACGCGGGCCAGGTAGAGCCCGAGGCCCGCGCGGTGCGTGGGGCGCGGGACCGCGGCCTTCTTGACGATGTTGAATTTCTGGAAGAGGCCACCAAGGTCCTCTGGCGCGATGCCGATCCCCGTGTCCTTCACGGAAAGCACGAGGTCCGTCCCCGCCTTCCCAAGGCTCACGAGGACCTTGCCGCCCTGGGGCGTGTACTTGACCCCGTTCTCGATGAGGTTCTCGAGGATCTCGCCGATCTTCACGCCGTCGGTCGTGTAGACGCGCCGCTCGAGGTCGACCTTGGCTTCGAGGCTCACCCCCGCGAGGGCCGCCTCCTCGCGCCACCGTGCGACTGCGCCTTCCGCCGCCGCAACGACGTCCGCGTCCTCGAAAAGCATTTGAATGCCGCCCTCTTCGAGCTTGGCCGTGTCGATCATCTCCGTGATGTACTGGTTCATCTCGTCGGCCGAGGAGCGGATCTGTTCGAGGAAATGCCGCTGCTTTTCCGGGGGGAACTCGAGGCCGAGGAGCATGTCGGCGTACGTGAAGATCGGCGTGAGGGGCTTGCGCATCTCATGCGTGATGAGGTGGATGCTTCGGGTCTTGTACTTGTCAAGCTCCTTGAGCTCCGCCGTGCGTTGGTCGAGGGCCTTTGCAAGGGTCCTTAGCTCCTCGTTCCGCGACTCGACGCCGCGCAGGGCCTCCTGGCCAACAAGCGTCCACCCGAGCAGCGCGCCGACGAGTTTGAGGAAACCGCGTTCGGACGCGGTGAAGTCACGCGGGCCCTCCGAGACGACGAGGATGGCACCCAGCGCGCGCGGCCCGACGGCCACCGGGACAAGGGCTGCCGAGCGGGCGTTGAGGCCGGCCGAGAGGGCGGCCGCGTGGAACTCCTTGGCGAGAGGCTCGGAGGCGAGGTCCGGAATCCCAAAGGCACCCTTTCGGCGAATGGCGGCGTTCGCAAGGCGCGCGCCGGCCTCGGCCACCCCCAGGGGCACGGCCGCGGCGGCGGTACCCGTCGGGAAACCGCGGGTGGCCCCGACCTCCAGGGTGTCGGTGGCTCCCTTGCGCAGGAACACGGCGCCCTTCGAAAGTCCCATCGGGACCAGCGAAGCGTCGAGCGCCGCGTCGAGCAGCGCACGCTTCTCGGCCGAGGTCGAGAGGAGGTCGACGATCCGCGAGAGGAACTCGAGCGAGCGTGCAGCGTCGAGGTCCGCCGCGGCGCTCCCCCCTGTCGTGATGAGGCGGGCCCCCTGTTAAAAGCGCGCGCCCTTGGCGGTGGGCGAAAGGGCCTTTGGGCGGCCCGGGGCTTCGAAGCCCATGGGCGCTCCCGACCTTGCGCGCCGCCAGTTCCGCCGTGAGGCGCTCGGCTACCTCGCCCTGCCGGTCCTCTACGCGGGCCTCATGGCCGCGGGGGTCTTCCTCCCCTCGCCCACCCTCGTGCTGCTCTCGGCGCTGCTCGTGGCGGTTCTCCTGATGCAGGCGCGGTCGGCGCGGGCGGCTGGCGCCTTGGCGGCCCGCAGGCAGAGGCCTTCGAAAGCTACGCAGGCTTCCCGTGAGGCCCTTGACGCCGCCGACGGAGCCTTCCTGCGGCAGGTTAACTTCGCGGTCGCGTCAGGCGCTCTCGGCTACATCGTTTTCCTGGGGGCGCTCGACCTCCACCTGCGCGCCCTCGCATCGGGCGCGGCGGGCTCGACCGCGCTCCTGCCGGGCGCCGTCCTCGGCATCGGACTCATTGTTGGGGGTCGCGAGGCCGCGCGTATCGCGGCGTGGCGGCCCGTGGGGGACCTCAAGGCGGGCCGCTTGCCAGGCTTGCCGGACTCAGGGCCCACGCCCCGCGCCTACCTCGAGTGGCGTGCCGGGGTCGAGGCGGAAGCCTTCTAGCGGCCTTACGGCCGCGGCAGCTCGACACAGAACACGGACCCCTTCGCCGGCTCGCCGGGCACGCGTTCCTCGATCCATAGCCGGCCCCCGTAGCGGTCCGTGATCGTCTTCACGATGAAGAGGCCCATCCCGGACCGGTACGAGGAGAAGTCGCCCTTCCTCGAAGCGAGCCGGTCGAGGATGATCTCCCGCTCGGCCGGCGTGATGCCCCGGCCCTTGTCCGCGATCCGGAAGACGAGCGTCCGGCCGCCCTCCCCCTCCGCGACCGACACCGCAACCTCGACGCGCTTGCCCGACGAGAACTTGACCGCGTTCTCAAGGACGTGGGTGAAGAGGTCACGGAGCCAGGGGTCGGCGCGGACCATGTGGGCCTCGGTCATCGGCACAAGGCGGACTTCGACGTCCTTTTCGGTCCAGCTGAACACCGTGTGGTCGATGGCGTCGTGGAGCGCGTGCATCGCGTCGACCGGCCCCATTTCGTCCTTCGAGTCCCGGATGACCGAGAGGAGCTTCACGTTCTCGATGAGGCGCGAGGAGGCGCGGATCTGCCGCAGGGCCTTGGCCTCGAACGCGCGGATCCGTTCGAGGGAGGCGTCCTTGTTGAGCTCCACGAGTTCGAGGTACCCGAGGGCGCCCTGGTTGAAGTTCGACAGGTCGTGGGTCACGAGGTCCAGGTAAAAGTCTGCGTCCGAGCGCGCTTCGCGCGCGGCCGCAATCGCCGTGCGCTTGGCGCGCGCGTCGACGAGCGTCACCGCGAAGGCCCCCGCTCCCTCGGTGCCCAGGAAAATGAGGCCGACCTCGACGGGGATGCGCTCCCCCTCCGCACCGCGCGGAGAAAGCTGGAGCCCGGCCGACATGGATTGGCCGGGGTTCTTTGCGGCCCTGCCGGCCAGCCGGCTGACCGCCTCGCGCTCCTCGTTGCGAAGCAAGATCGTAAGCGGTTGGCCGAGCGCCGTCTCAGGCGTCACGCCGATGAGGGAGGCGGCAGGCAGGTTGCAGAGCGTCACCCGGTCGGCGGCGTCCGTGCCCCGCTCGACAATGAGCAGACCGATTCCCGAGGCTTCCGCCGCGCGAGACACGGCCTCGACCTGCGCTCGGCTCACGGCGCCCTGGCGTGCGGCGGCCGCGTCGAGGCGGTGCTGCTCCTCGGAGTAGCGGACGAGGCCGATCCCCGTCGTGCAGGCGACCGCGAGCCCGAGCCCGATGAGGAGCCAGCCCCAGGAGGTGAGCGACGGGTCGCCCACCGTGGCGGCGATGAGAAGGACGAGGTGCCCCCCGAGCATGACGAGGAGCGAGAGGATCAGGAGGTCGCCCTGGTGCGGTTCGAAGAAAGTGATTGAGGTCCGGTTGAGGGCGAGGTAAAGGGCAAACGCGCCGATCGCGGTGGCAGGCAGGCCGATGGCGAGGAGCCCGAGGACGTCCGCCATCGAAGCCGCGCAATGGCGGGGCCTTGGCAAAAAGGGTTCGTGGGGCGCCGCTCACGCCTACCCGGGGCCCTGCTTGCGGCGGCGCGAGGCGGCCAGCAAGAGGGCGACGGCCGCGGCGCCAAGCAGCGCGAGCGCCAGCGTGAGCATCGAGAAGCCGTCGTTGATCTCCTGCACGGGAGGCGGCGGCGGGGGCGGCGGCGGGGGCGCCGGGCGCTCAACGACGTGAATCGTGACATCGGCCTCGGAGGCCGCGCCGAACGCGTCGCGGACGATGAGACGGAACGTGTGGGCGCCGAGGGGGAGGCTGAGGTTGAGCGTCGTTGAGTTGTTCGAAAGGGTGGCGCCCGCGCCGTCCTGCCACTCGAAGGTCACATTGTCGCCGTCGGGGTCGGCAAGGACCGCGGCAAGGGAAAGGGAATCGTTGAGGTAGACCGTGGCGTTCGTGACGCTCAGCGAAATGTTCGCCGTCGGCGCGCGGTTGAGGTGCAGGCTGAAGACGCCCGAGTGCGCGGGGCCGTTGCCCGCCCGGTCGAACGCCTGAAACTCGAGGCGGTTCGCCGGCCCTGCCCTGAGGTGCAGGTCCACCCGAACCGTCCAGTTCGTCCCGTCGAGGTTTGCCACGGTGAGGCCCTGCGAGGTCCAGTTGCCCCAGTCGGCGCCGTCCGGGGCAAAGCGGTAGAGGACGCTCGTCGCGTTGACGCCCGACTTGGCGGCTTTGAGAGGTCCGCCTTCCGCGAGCCGGATGTCCACCGTGACGTTCGCTCGGGTGAGCCGGACGGACGGGCTCGGCGTGAAGTTCAGGAACGCGAGGGGCAAAGAATCCACCCGGACTTGGTAGTTGCCGCTCAAGGTGAGCCCCGTGCCCACGAGGTCTTCGGCCCGCCACTGCACGTAATTCACATCGCCCTCGGCAAGGAGCGCGTTGGCCACGGCGCGGAGCTCGACGGCGTTTGAAAGCCCGCTCACCGGCAGCCAGGCGCCGTAGGCGAAGATGTCGTCGGTCGAAGTCCGGAAGGCCACGCTTGACGCGAGCACCCCAGAGGCGCCAAGGTCGGTTACGGTGACGGCGACCCCCACGGTCGCGGCCCTCTGCCAAGCATCGGGCGCCGGGGTGGGTGCCGAGAAGACGACGTGGAGCGTGTCGACCCGGACCTGGAAGACCGGGCTCTCCGTGTACCCGTTGCCGACAAGGTCGCGGACGCGGAATTTGAAGTAGTTGGCCTCGCCGTTTTCGAAGGCGGCGTCGGCGCGTGCGCGCACGGCGTGGGGGTCCGACGCGTCAACGGAAGGCGAGACCCAGGGACCAAAGGCAGCGGGGCCGGCGGTCGAGATTTGGTATTCGAGGGTCGTGATGTCGATGCCGCTCAAGGGGTCATCGGCCACAATCCCGACGGTGACGACTTTCTGGGCGATCCACGACTCGTTCGAGGGCAGGGCGTCCCTGAACGTCGGCGCGTCGGCATCGACGCGGAAGGCGAAGGCCGCCGTGGGCGCCCCGACGCCGGGGTCGGGAAGGCCCATGAGCCCCAGAAGCGTCGCCGGCACGTCCGCCAGCGATGCGGGGCCTTCGAGCGTGAGCCCTCCGGTGAAGAGCGGAGAGAAGAAGACGAGCGGGACGCGGTGGCGGAGAGAGGCGAAGCGATGCGGCGTGGGCGTTCCGTCGAGAGGGGCGATGGGGAGGCCGTGATCACCGCAGACGACGAAGATCGTCCGTGCATACCATGGGCGCCTCGCCGCGAGAGCGAAGAAGTCTCCGAGAGCCTCGTCGGCGTAGTGGATCGTCCTGAGCATCGGCCCCGTGTGGAGTCCGAGGAGCTCCGGAAGCCCTGGGACACTCACGAATCCCCCGCGCGCCGACGGCGGCGGCGTAAACGAGGTGACCGCGTCGGCCGGCACCTGGAACGGGTGGTGGTTCGACACGGTCAGGACCATCGCCGCGAACGGCGCCTCGAGCCGGTTGATCGCCCGCACGGCGGCGCGCGCGAGCGCCTTGTCCGAGAAGCCCCAGTTCGTCCGCAGCTCTCCCAGGTCGAAGTCTCGCCCGTCCACCATCCGGAGGCCGCGGGGCAGGTAGAAGCGTTCCCGCCTGTAGAACGTCTGGTCGCCGCCGAATATCCAGAGGAACGACCGCCATCCCGCCCGC
>JBGPNV010000020.1:0-19720 GCA_041487695.1 Thermoplasmata archaeon
GTAGGTGGTCGCCGTGGAGGGGCCGGCAAGTCCAGGGGCGCGCAAGCCCGGCGCAAAGCCCGCGCTCCAGCGGCTCTTCTCGCGCGGCGCCTTCGGCCCCTCGAAGCTCCGGACGTTTTCCACGGTCATCGGCCTTGTCGCGGTTGTCATGCCGTGGGCAGCCTTCTCGATTGACCCGCCGCCGGACTTACTCGGCCACGACCTGCCACCCTATCCCGGGGCCTCGGGGCTGCCGGCCGTGGCGGGCGGCCTGACCGTCGTGGGGGCCACCGCAGACACCCCGGTCTCGGGTACCTTGGTCGTCCTCGTCGGAATCCTCGTCCTGATTGGCGCGCTGCTCACGTACATTCACCCTCTCGGGGGTGTCCTCCCGCTCATCGCTGCCAGCCTCTACGTCGTCCTCGTGAACGGGCCGCTTGCGGCCCTTGGGGCCACGCGCCTGCCCCGGGTGGACCTCGGGCCGGGGCTCGGCTTCTGGCTTGCCGTCTTCGCGGGTCTCTTTTCCCTTTCGCCGCTTGCGCCGGCAGGTCTGCGGGCACGAATGCCCTTCGCTTCGCCCAAGGCGCGCGGCCAGAGTGCCCCTGCCGCGGCGGGCGCCCCCGCGGTCGCCCCCGCGGTCGCCCCCGCGACCTCCCCGCCGACGGCGAGCCTTGCGCCCGACCTCCTCACCCTGCGGGACCTCACCGTCCGCTTCTACACCTACGACGGCGTGTTGAAGGCGCTCGATGGCGTTTCCTTCAGCGTGCGGCCCGGGGAAATCCTCGGGATCGTCGGCGAGACCGGCTGCGGCAAGAGCGTCACGGCCAAGGCGATCATGCGCCTCATCCCCGACCCTCCCGGGCGCATCACGGGCGGCGAGGTCATCTTCCAGGGCGTGAACCTCCTCGACAGCATCGAGGACGAGGCAAGGATCCGGGTGAACGCGCGGGGCCGCGCGAAGATCCACCGCAACCGGCGCATCGCGAAGCGCATGGAGGCCGTCATGCGCACCGTGCGCGGCAAGCAGATTTCCATGATTTTCCAAGAGCCCACCGCGGCGCTAAACCCCGTGGCTACGATCGGCGAGCAGATCGGCGAGACCTTCATCACGCACCAGCTCGGCGAGGTCTGCCGGCAAGTCGAGGCCACGCGCGAGCTGAGCGTCCTCCAGCGCCGGTTCTTCACGCGCCTCAAGGAGCGCGAGGCGGTGGCCGGCGACCTCGAGGCGGACTTCCGCGCGCTCTCGGTCAAACGGGCCATCCTCAAGGCCGCACGCGCAGCCCGCGACCTCTCGACCGAAACGTCCGTGCGCGACGAGGTCCAGGCCCTTGAGCAAGCCGTCTTCCGCCGCTCGATCCGCCTCGGGGTGCTCGAGAGGCGCATTGCCTTCTCAAGGCGAATCCCGTTCCTCGGAAAGGACCACCTGATGGCGCCCGTCCAGGTCGAGGTCGACCGGCGCGTCGTCGAGATGTTGAAGCAGGTGAACATCCCCGACCCCGAGCGCAAGGCCCACTCCTATCCCTTCGAGCTCTCGGGCGGCATGCAGCAGCGCGCGATGATCGCCATGGCGCTTGCCTGCCGCCCGCGCCTCTTGCTTGCCGACGAGCCGACGACGGCCCTCGATGTGACGATCCAGGCGCAGATCCTGTCGCTCATCCGGGGGTTGCGCGACCAATTCGGGTCGTCGATCATCCTCATCACGCATGACCTCGGCGTCGTCGCCGAAACCTGCGAGCGTGTGGGCGTCATGTACGCGGGCGTCATGGCAGAAGTCGGCCCCGCGTCGGACATCTTCAACCGGCCCCTCCACCCCTACACCGTGGGGCTCATGCGCTCGATCCCGGAGACGTTTGTCCGCACGGGCAAGCTCTCGATCATCCCGGGGAGCGTCCCGTCGCTCCTGACCCCCCCCGCGGGCTGCCGCTTCCACCCGCGCTGCCCGTTTGCCGCCGACATCTGCAAGCAGGTGGTCCCCGCCCTCACCGAGCCCTCCCAGGGCCACCAGGTCGCCTGCCACCTCTACGACCACCCCGAGGCGTTCCCGCCCTCCGCCGTCGTGCTGCGCGACACGGGGCTCACGGAAGGGTGGGAGAAGGCGGTGGTCCCATGAGCGTGGCGCAGGAACGCGCCCCGGAGTTCCTCCGCGTTCGCGCGCTCAAGAAGTACTTCCCGATCCGCGGCGGCGTGACCGGCCGCACCGTGGGCTTCGTCCGGGCCGTCGACGACGTGGACCTCACGGTCGAACGCGGCAAGACCCTCGGGCTCATTGGCGAGAGCGGGTGCGGCAAAACGACCGTGGGCCGCTGCATCCTGCGCCTCATCGAGCCCACCGAAGGCACGGTGCACTTCCGCGGCCAGGACATGGCCCGCATCCCTCGCGCGCGCCTGATCACGCTCGCGGCGGGCCTCCTTGTGGCCGCCATCGTCGCTGACATCCTCGTCATGCTTGTCGCGATCCTGGGGCCCGACGCCTCCGCCACGCTCGTGGTCCCTGACTTCATCCTCCTGCTTGCAGGCGCCCTCTCGCCGCCTTTGAACGCCGCGCTCGTCGGGGCTTTTGCCCCTTCGGGGCTCGGGGCCCTGTGGATTCCCCTCTCGGTCCTCGGGCTCCTCGGGGGCGCCTACGCGGCCGGCGCGGCGTTCGAAGCCAATCGTCTGCGCCCGGCGGTCCTCGGCTCCCTCGTCGTGGTGGCCACGTTTCAACTGGTGCTTGGCGGTGCGGCGCTGCTTTTCCTCGTCCTCGCGCGCAACCAATTCGGCCGAGATACGGAGCGGTCGCTGCGCAAAGACATGCAGATCGTCTTCCAGGACCCCTTCGGATCGCTGAACCCCCGCATGCTCGTTTCGCGCATCGTCAGCGAGCCGCTTCGGGCGTTCAGGGGCGAGATCGCTGACCGCTACCCCGAGCAGGCCGGGCAGGAGGCCGGCCGGCTCTCGGAGCAGTCGATGGCCGCAATCACCGCCGACCTCATCCAGCGGGTGGGCCTCAACCCCGAGCACCTGAACCGCTTCCCCCACGAGTTTTCCGGCGGGCAAAGGCAGCGAATCTGTGTCGCGCGGGCGCTCGCACTCAAGCCTGCGTTCATCGTGCTCGATGAGCCGACCTCGGCGCTCGATGTGTCCGTCCAGGCCCAGATCCTCAACCTCCTCAAGGAGATCCAGCGCGAGCGCGGGCTCACCTACCTCTTCATCTCGCACCACCTTGCCGTCATCCGCCACATGTGCGACGACATCGCCGTCATGTACCTCGGCAAGATTGTCGAGCAGGCGCCGAACGAAGGGCTCTTTGCCGAGACGATGCACCCGTACACGATCGCGCTCCTTTCGGCGATCCCCTCAGTGGACCCCGAATCGCGCCGAGAGCGGATCGTGCTTGCCGGGGAAATCCCCTCGCCAGCCAACCCGCCTTCCGGGTGCCGCTTCCACACCCGCTGCAGCTTCGCGATCGAGCGCGAGCTGATGGACGTCGAAGCCCAGTGGGACAGCGAGGAGGCGGCCCTCATACGCCTGCCTGACCCCCTCGCCGTCGTGCGGACCGTCCGCCTCGTGGTCGGGGGAGAGGTCGTCGACCCGCTCGCGGGCCTTGGGACGGTGGCCTACGACGTCGACGAGGCGGACGAGGGGGGCGTCGCCATCCACGTGAAGGCGGTCGTGGAACCGGGCACGGCCGCCCGCATCCGCTACCGGCGGTACCGCGAGGCGTGCGTCACGCAGGAACCCGCGCTCCTCGAGGTCACGGGCGGCCACAAGGTCGCGTGTCATTTCAAAGGTGAGGCGCTCGAAGCGGTCCGGCGTGCGGGGGCCGAGAAACGGTCGGTCGGTTCAGTCATCAGCGAGATGCGCGCGCCGATTCCCCCGAGGCCCGCGCCGGGCGCACCGGCGCCGCCTTGACGGCTCGCGTTCGTTGGGGGGACCACGATGGAGCCCTCGGAGGGGGGACGGCCCGGCGCCAAAGGCGACCCGGGCGTGCGCAAGCACGCCCCACGGCTCGCCTCGCGCGCCCGCGCGTTCGCGTTTGACGGGGTCGGGGAGAAAGACCGCTTCGGGATCTTCGACCCCGCGCTCCGGGGCTTCTTCCTCCTCGGGGTCGCCTTCGCCGCGGTTTTTGGGGCGGGCCTCGTGCTCGACGTCTGGGGCAAGTCCGCGGGCTCCCTGGCGGCGGGGGGCGCCGTCGCGGTCCTCACGATGGTCCTCGGCCTTTGGGCGTACCGCGCGGTCTGGCGCCCGCCCGCGGAGCGCGAACTCCTCCTCAAGATGGCTCGCGAGGACGATGAGGCGAGGCGCGGGCGCGAAGCGCGCGCGCGCAAGCAGGCGGGCCGACCGTAAGCGCGCCGTGGGCCGGCCGCGAAAGGTTTTTGCGGGGCCTTGCGGCTCAGGACGCCAGACGGTCGATGGCCCGATTTTCTCTGCTCAAGGCTGGGGCGTGGCTCCTTGCGCTTACCGTCCTGCCGTGGGGCCCGCTCTCCGCGCAGGACCTGCGGGGCGAGGCCGAGCTCCTGCGTTTCGCCGCGCTCACCCTCGACCCCCTGGCCGGCCCTCTCCCCGACGGGATGGCCCTCGGCGACGCCGGCGCTAGCGGACCCTTCCTCGTGCAATTCCCTTACCCTCTCACGGGGGCGGAGCGGGGCCTGCTTGCGGCGGCCGGAGGTGAAGTGGCCGCCTACATCCCGGACGGCGGTTTTGTCGTCCTCGGGCCCTCGGGCCTTGGGCGTTGGCTCTCCGCGGTCCCGGGCGTGCGCTTCGTGGGGCGGCTCCCCGCCGCGCTGCGCCTCGCGCAAGGCGCGCTTTCCGCCTCGACGGTCGTTGCGCTCTTTGGCGGCACACCGGCGCAGATGGTGAGCGACCTCGCGGGCAGCGACGCCCGCCCCCTTGTCCTCGGCGTGGGGTTCGCGGTCCTCGCGTTGCCGGCCGGCCCCCGCGCCCTCGCGGCCTGGCCCCACGTCCTTTGGGTCGAGCCTTACAGCGAACCGGAGGCGGCCAATTACCGCGCGGTCCTCACGGACGGGATCCGCACGGCCTCGAACGGCTCCACGTATTCCCCCGTCTCCCGCGCCCTGTGGACCTTCAACCCCTTGCCCGCCGGCCCGCGGTTCCTCGGCTACACGGGCGCCGGCGTGACGGTCGACGTCACCGACGAGGGCGTCGACGGCACGCACCCCGCGTTTTCCGGAAGGATGGGCGCTGCCTGGTCGTGGTCGGCCGCGCCGACCTGGGTCGACCCGGTCGGCCACGGCACCCACGTGGCGGCCACGGCGCTCGGCGACGGGAGCTACTTTTTCGCCGACGCGGGCTCTCCCCTCGGGCTCTATGCCGGCGCCGCGCCGGGCGCCACGCTAGTCGCGCAGACCTACAATGCCGCGGCGATGAATTACTCGGGGATGGCCCAGTTCGCCTCCTCGACGGGCGCGCTCCTTTCCGTGAATGCCTGGGGCGACGGGAGCGTCCCCGCCCAAGGGGCGTATACGGCGGTCGCCGCCACGTACGACGCGCTCACGGCCGACGCCTCGCCGGAGGCCGGCGCGCAGCCGCTCCTGTTTGTGTTCTCCGCGGGCAACCTCGACAATGCGCCGGGCTCGGTGACCTCGCCGGGGACCGCAAAGAACGTGCTGTCGGTGGGCGCCACGGGCAACGACCTGCCGGGCGGCACGGCCTCGTCGGATGTCGCACCCTTCTCGGCGTTTGGGCCCGCCGACGACGGGCGGATCAAGCCCGACCTCGTCGCCCCCGGCGAGAGCCTCGCGTCGGCAAACGCCTCGTCGCGCACCTCGCCCACCACGGCGCCCTACCCGCCGTTTGGCGGCCGCTCCTACACCTACCTTACCGGCACCTCCCAAGCGGCACCCCAGGTGGGCGGGGCCGCGGCCGTTGCCGCCGAGTTCCTCGAGAGGACGCGCGGCGTGCTCGCGACGCCCGCCCTCCTCAAGGCCCTGCTCATCAACGGCGCAACGCCCCTTGCCGGCTACGAGTGGCCGGGGCCCGCGCAGGGCTGGGGGAGGCTCGACCTTGCCGCCTCGCTCCTCGACACGCCCTCGCGCAAGGTCGAGTTCGTCGAGGAAGGCAACCGTACATTCGTCGCGGCCCCCGACGTCGTCGAGTACCGGGCGGTCGTCCGGGCCGGCGAGGAACTCCGGGTCACCCTCGCTTGGACGGACCCCGCAGGCAGCCCCCTTGCCGCCGCGGCGCTTGTGAACGACCTCGACCTCGAGGTCCGCGACGAGAATGAATCCCTGATCTTCACGGGCAACGACATCAACCGCACGACCGGCTTCTCGCAGCCCGGTGCGGGGCTCCTTTTCGACCGCGTCAACAACGTCGAAGCGGTCCGGACCGTCGCGGCCGCGGGCGGGACCTTCCGTATTTTCGTCCGCGCCCACAGCCTCGCGCAGGCTCCGCAAACCTTTGCCCTGGCGATCGCCGGCGGGCTCGACCGGCCCGAGGTCCGGCTCGAGCCCACCGCCATTCCCCTCACCGCCTCCTTGCGGGCGGGGCCGAACGACATCGCCGTCGTGCTCCAAAACCGCGGCGCCGCCGGCACCGTAAGAGCCCCGACGGTCGAAGGCGCCTTTGCGGGGTGGACCTACGCGGTCCGGCCAAACAACCTCACGGTGGAGGCCGGAGGCAACGCCACGTTCCACCTCGTCGTCGACACCTCGGGCAACCTCACGGCCCGCCTCGCGTACCTCAACCTCTCCTTCTACGCAGGGAGTTCGCGGGAAGGCGAACTTCGCCTCCCCGTGGCCCTCAACCTGACCCCCTCGCCGCCCCCGCCCCCGCCGCGGACCTCGCCGTGGCCGACCGACCCCTTGCCCCTGCTGGCTATCCTGCTCGGGGCCGCGGTCGCCCTCGTCGCGGCCTTCATGCAGGCGCCCCGCCGCGGGCTTGTTTCACGGTGCCCGGCCTGCGGCCATACCCCTCCCCGTTTCGACACTTTCATGAACCCCACGTGCGCTGAGTGCGGGGGGAGCCTTCAAAAGCGCCCCCCTCCTGCCAGGTGAACCACGATGGCCCGCCGCACGACCCTTGCCCGATCCCTCGTGACCGGGGCCCTCCTCTGCGCCCTCTTCCTCGGCTCCGCCATGCCGCCTGCGGCCTCCGGCCTCGACGGCACCCTCTGGTCGGGCGGCGAGCCCTCCACGCAGCTGCGCCTCAAGGCCGCGCACTTCGACCCCCTTGTCCAGGGCACCGGGTGGATCCCCTCGGGCTTCCGGCTCCCCGCCCTCAACCCCTTCGGCGACCTCTATGTCGTCCAGTTCAAGGGGAGCGTCCTCAAGGGTGAGCGCGAAGCGATGCTCGCCACGGGCGCCCTTTACCACTCGTACGTGCCCGACAACGCGTTCCTCGTGCAGGCGTCCGCGGCGCAGGTCGCCGCCGTCCGCGGCCTTACCTTTGTGCGCGTGGTCATCCCGTGGGAACCCTACCTGCGCATCGCCCCCGAGCTCCAGACGCCCGCGTGGCGCGCCGACTCCGGGCCCGCGGTCGTGAGCGTCGAGAGCTTCCCCAACGACGAGCGCCTCGTCGCCTTCGTCGCCGCACGCGGCGCCGCGGTCCTCGAACGCGACGGCCCGTTCACCACCCTCTCGATCCCGCGCGGGCTCCTTGTCCCGCTCGCCTCGCTGCCCACGGTCGCCTGGGTCGAGCCTTGGGAGCCGCGCGTGGTCGACAACCGCAACAGCGCGATCATCTCGAGCGCTCGCCAAATCACCGACGGCGCCTTTGTGCCCTCGACGGCCCGGATGT
Source organism: Thermoplasmata archaeon (assembly GCA_041487695.1). Classification (GTDB taxonomy): domain Archaea; phylum Thermoplasmatota; class DTKX01; order DTKX01; family DATEUP01; genus DATEUP01. The sequence goes on from JBGPNV010000020.1 coordinate 7,717, forward strand.
GGAGCTTCAACCCCGCGACGGGGCTCTATGAGGGGACGACGGGCAAGGACGTCATCGTCGCCCTGGGCGACACGGGGCTCGACGTGACCCACCCGGGCTTCAACGGCAAGATCGTCCTCTTCGACAATATGGGAAACCCCGGGAACCAGACCTCCGGCAGCCACGGGACGCACACGGCCGGCACCGTGCTCGGCAGCGGCGCGTGGCGCGCGAGCGACGCGGGGATCGCCGTGCCCGGCAAGTACGCGGGCATTGCGCCCGACGCCAGGCTCGTCGTCGAGAACATTTTCGGTGCCTCCGCGTCGAACGTGCAGGCGGGCATCGACAACGCGATGGGCGGCGCGGTCATCTCCTCGAACTCGTGGGCCTCGGGCGGCTCCTACGACGGCGACGCGCGCCTCTACGACCAGATGGCGCGCGACTCGTGGACGGACGGATCGAACCCGGCCTCGCTGGGGCCCCAGCGCGTCCTCTACTTCTTCTCGGCCGGCAACGGCGGCGGCACGGGCAACGCGCACCGGATCGCCTCCCCCTCGCAGGGGAAGAACGTCATTTCCGTCGGCGCGACGGGCGACGAGACCAACGGTGTCTCGATGAACGACATGGCCGGGTTCTCCTCGCGCGGTCCTGCCGACGACGAGCGCATCAAGCCCGACCTTGTGACGCCCGGCGACTCCGTGATGAGCGCGATGGCGCTAGGCGGCGGCTTCTCGAACCCCCAAGGCACTTCGTACGGCGAGGCCTCCGGGACCTCGATGTCTTGCCCCGGCGCGGCGGGCGCCGCGGCCGTGGCCTGGCAGTTCTACAAGGACCGGATCGGGGTCGACCCGTCGCCCGACATGATGAAGGCGATCCTCATCAACGGCGTCGACGAGATGGCCGGCTACAATGTGCTCGGGCCCGACCAGGGCTTCGGGCGCCTCAACCTGTCCACCTCGCTCCTCACGCTCCCCTCGCGCCAGCAGATCTGGATGGACCGCCCCGCCTCCCTCTCGACCGGCGAGGAAATGGTGCTGACCTACCCGATCGCCGACAGCCTGACGCCCTTTGTCGTCACGCTGGCTTGGCTCGACGAGCCGGCCGACTCCGGCGCCTCGCCGGCGCTCGTGAACGACCTCGACCTCTATGTCGTGGGGCCCGGCGGCGAGAAGTACTACGGCAACAAGATGGACGCCGCGGGCAACTCGCTTGGGGGCACCGTGGCCGACCGGCTCAACACGGTCGAGAAGGTCAAGGTCGCCGCGCCCGCGCCCGGCTACTACGAGGTCCACATCAACGGGAGCAACGTCCCGGTTGGGCCCCAGGACTTCTCCCTCGCGGTCCGCGGCAACGTCGCGACCGACTGGTACGACCTGCTTGTCGAGAAAGTCGTCACCAACGCGACGAACCCCATCGAGGGCAACGAGGTCACGTTCAACGCGACGCTCTGGAACCGCGGCACCCAGTGGGTCAACGGCTCGACGGTGGACCTCGAAGCGAACACCGCGCAGGGCGTCGCGCCCGTCGCCTCCTTCAACCCGGGCTCGATCGAACCGGGCGCTCGGTTCAATGTGACGACGACCTGGACGACCGTCCGCGGGAACGTCACCTTTGTCGCGCGGGCCGCCGTCCCCACCGGCCAGCTCGAGTTTTCCGCCACGAACAACCAGGCGAACAAGTCCTTCTTCGTGCGCGGCTACGGGTACACACTCTCGACGGATTCTCCGGCAAGCTACGCGGTGAACCCCGGGACCACGGTCTCGCTCGACTTCAACCTCACGCAGACGGGAAACGTGATTGACAACATCTCGGTCGGGCTCACCTCGGACAGCCCCATCTTCGGCGCCTTCTTCGACTACTCGCGCCTCACCATCGGGACGGGCCAGTCGAAGCACTTCCACCTCACGGTGCTCGTGCCGCTTTCGGCCAAAGCCCAGGAGCGCATGAACCTCACCGTCGTCACGCGGTCGCTCACCGACGCGCGCGCGTCGCACGCGTTCTCGACCTTCGTGGTCGTGAACCACCTCCACGGCTTCGCCTTCGCGATGGCCCCGGGGAGCGCGCTCTTGCCGCCGACCGCCTCCGTCACCTCGACGATCACGCTCGAGAACCTTGGCAACGGCCCGGAGACGGTCAACATCACAACGATCGGCGTGCCCGGGGCCTGGACATTCGACGTGACCCCCTCGGCGATCACCCTCCTGGACAACGAGACGGGCACCCTCTCCATTTTGATCCGCGCGCCCGACCGCGTGGACGCGGGGTCGGAATACGTGGTGGGCGTCCGCGCCTCCCTCCAGTCGAACGGCGCGCCGACAAGGCTCCTCAACTACACGGTGACCGTCACGCAGGTCTACGGGTGGACGGCCTCGGCCCTGGGCCCCGTGAGCGAGGTCGCGGCTGGCACGGTCGTCGAGATCCCGATCAACGCGGAGAACCGCGGGAACGGCGTCGACAACATCACGATCGACCTCACGACGCCGCCGGGCTGGGCCTGGGGCCTTACGCGCACGCGCCTCGGGCTCCTACCGTACGGGAACCTCACCTCGACCGCGCGGCTCACCGTCGACCCGTGGGCGGTTGCGGGCGACTACTCCGTGCGCTTCACCTTCGGGGGCTCGCGCAACTACACGACCCAGACGGTCCCCGTGCGCGTCAAGATGAACTACCACCTCGAGATCGACGGCCCCGGGGCCACGCTACAGATGGGCCAGGGCGAGGTCAACACGTTCGAGGTGACGGTGGTGAACGAAGGCAACGGCGCGGCGGGCGTCCAGCCCACGATCCTCGCGCCGCAGGGTGTACGCTTCATCCCGGTCGTCCCGAGCGCCGTGCTCGAGCGCAACTCGACGGCCAAGTTCACCTTCCAGGTCATCGTCGCGCGCGACGCGGCCACGGGGCTCAAGGACTTCACGCTGGACTTCCGCTCCGGCGAGAACAATTCCGTGTCCTACCCCCTGGCCATGCACATCGACATCCACGAGGTCTCGGAGCCAGCGCCTGAAGGCCAGAACTCGACCTCCACCGGCGGGGAGGGCCTCATCCAAGCGCTCATCGGCATCGTGGTCGTCGTGGGGGCGGCGGTCCCGGTCGGGTACCTCTACCTGCGCCGCAAGGCGGTCGCTGCGGCGCCGCCCACAGAGGTCATTGTGCAGACCGTGGAGGACGCAAACAGCGGCTCGACCTACGACCCGACGCGCGGCTATACGCCCTCGGCAGCGGCCCCGACTCAGGGGCCCCAAGCCGAGCACCGCGCACCGCGGGCGCCGCGGGGCGCGCCCAAAGGCGCCTCCACCGCGATGACCATGGTCGGCGTGTGCAAGAACTGCGGCGGCGGCGTGATGGACCTCGGGAATGGGATGGGCCGCTGCGTCTCCTGCGGCGTCGAGCAGATCGTCCGACCTACCAAGAGGTAACGGGCCCGCTCGTTGGCCGGGGAGCCCCTACCCCTTGTTGAGGAGCCGGACAACCTCAAGGATCCTTGAAGCGACGGTATCGGAGACGCCGAGGGCGCCCTGGGCTTTCTTGAGGTAGGCTTCCTCCGCGCCGTCGAGGCGGTCGTCGGCCATCACGAGGTCCGCGCAGTTGGCAAACGCCGTCTCCCGAAGGTCCGCGGGGACGGCCGGCGCGCCGGAGGCGAGCAGACCGTCAAGCCCCTTCGCGTTGTAGAGGCTGCGGACGCGGGCGAGGACCACGCGCATCTGACCTTCGGTGAGGCCCCGGAACATCGAGGTCCTTGCAAGGGCCTCGGCAAGTTCAATGGCCTCGCCGTGCGTGACCTTCCCGTCGGCGGCGACGGCGCCAAAGAGTAGAGCAGCAAAGCCCTCGGCGGCGGTGAGCCGTTCGGGGCCCGGTTTGGGGTTGTTCATCGACTCGCCGCCCCCCTCGTGAGGCCTTGGGGAAAGGGGACCTTGGGCGTACATCAACGTTCGCCGCGTGTGAGGCCCGCAGTTTGCGCCCTCCACCCCTTCACGGCGCGTCCCCGCCGGCTTGGAGGCGGAGCGCAAGCGTGGGCGCAAGCGCGACCACGAAGAGGAGCGCCGTCGTGATTCCAAAGAGCGCCAACTCGCCCACGGTGGCGGTCGAAGCCGGGGACACCTCGCCTTGGGGCAGGGTGAAGACGATGACGCGGACCAAAGCGGCCGCCCCCGCGGCGAGCGCGCCGGCAAGCGTGCCGGCCTTCGACCCGCCCCAGAAGAGGAAGGCGACGAGCAGGGCAAAGGCGGAGAGCGCGATGAGCATCGCACCCAGGCCCTCGCTGGGCTGGGCGACAACGCCCGGGACGGTGAGCGCGGCAAGGGCGCCCGCGAGCGCGACGACCACGCCCTTGAACCACGCGGCCACGCCGTAGACCTTCACCATCTGGCCGCCCACCCACGCGGGGTCGTCCAGCGTGGGGGCCACGCGCGCGAAGTCGCCGCCCGCGGCTTTCACCTGGGCGTCGATGCCGGTGAGGATCTCGGCGGCGACCGCATCGCGAGTTTGCCCCGCCATGAGACGCATGGCGCCGCGCAGCCGCTTCTCATAGTCCCCGACCGAGGCCGCCCGGCGGCCCGCCCCACCCTGCTGGTTCATGGCTTCCCCTCCAACACTTCCGGCCCCTTCGACCGGACAACGGCCTCGAGGCCGGACACCATCTGCTTCCACTCCGCGCGCGCGTCCGAAAGGGAGCGCACACCCTCAGGCGTGATCTTGTAGTACTTCCGGGGGGCCCCGGCCTCCTGGATCACCCATTCGGACACGAGGAGCCCCTGCTTTTCCATGCGGTGGAGCGCGGGGTAGAGCGTGCCTTCCTTCAGGTCGAGGTAGCCGTGGGTTTTCCCTTTGAGTTCCTCGATGATCTCGAAGCCGTAGCGGCGGCCTTCGGAGAGCAGCGCGAGGATCCCCAGCTGGACCGTCCCCTTCTTCAGCTCGGCGGTCCAGGGCTTTTCCGGCATTGTACGCCTCTGGGCAAGGCCCGCCCGCCGTCATAAACACGAGCGTGGGGTGAAGGCCCCGCGCTTGGGGGGGACCTTCAGGCCCCCCGCTCGTCGGGCGAGCGCAGGACGGTGAGTTCGCCAAGGGCCGCCGCCGTTTCGGCCTCGGAGGCGAACGTCATGATGACGTCCTCCGGGTGGAGGATCCGGCGTGCCATCTCGGTCAGGCGGTAGTAGACCCATTTGCGGTTGCCTTCGACGCGCGCGACGAGTTGGGCCTCCTCGAGCCTTGAGAGCTCCTTGAAGGCCGTGCTCTTCGACAGCGCGAGGCGCGAAGCGACCTCGGTCCCCGTCATGTTGCGCCCCTCGAGCGCGCGCAGGACGAGGATCCGCTCCGGGGAGGCGAGGGCCGCGAACACACGCGGCGTGAGGACAACGCGCTTCCAGATGACCACTTCACGCACCCCCTTTCGGCCCGCTTTCCGCGTACGGCAGCGTGTAGCGCCCCTTGAGGGCCTCGAGGCGCCTGGCGTCGGTGGCCGCGCGCGTTCGCGCGGCCTTCGACGAGGTCTTCGCCGCGACAAAGAGCACGCCGAGGGCGGCGACCGCCGCGAGCCCCACCTCGCCCACGAGGACGAGAGCGTTGAGGAGGCCCGGCAGCTGGGAGGACCCATCGAGTTCGACCGACGAGGACTCAAGCTGCGGGTCGTGGTAGATCCGGTACCCCGCGGGGTAGACGAACCCGCCGTGGAGCACGAAGCCGCGGTACAGCGTGCCGTCAAAGGCGACCGCGAAGCCCGCACCGCCAAGCACTTGGAAGCGGACGCGCGCGTCTTGGGGCTCGGTCGAGGACTCGTTGGCCCATACCTGGGCATCGGAGGCCCAAACGAGGCGCCCGACCCGGTGCCAGTGGTCGCGCAGGGCCAGGCTGTCCACCGGGCGGAACTCCGCGACGGGCCGCAGGGTGTCCACCGTGGCGTTCGTCGTGTTGTCCGCGGCAAGCTCTGCGCTCCCGCCGCGCTCGCTCTGGAGCGCGGCCTCGGAGAGCCACGGCGCAAGGCGCAGGTCGAGCGCGTTGAGGTAGAGGACCTCGGTGTTCAGCATGAGCCTCGATTCAATGAGGCCCCGGTCGGGGACAAAGTCCCACCCAACGATGTCGTGGTCGACCTTGAAGACCGCGTGCGTCGACCACCAGGAGCCGGTGACATTCCCGTCGGGCGTGAGCGAGGTGAGCGCCCGGCGGCCACCGGAGCGGTCGACGGTGACGTCGAAGTGGGGGATGTCCTGCGGGCCCACGCGCTCGCGCGTGACGGTCACGTGGACCGCGAACTCGACCTTGTCGAGCACGCGGCGCCCGCCAAGCGTGACCTCGAACGGCCAGTACGGCACGTTCGTGGTCGACAGGGCAAAGCTGACCTGGACCTCACTTTCCGACACGGCGCTCAGGTTGAAGTCCGTAAGGTTCCAGTCGCGGCGCAGGTCTGCGGCCTTCACGAAGAAGTCGGAAGCCGAGAAGTTGAGGACCTCACGGGCGGAGGCGGCGGGTCGGAAGTTGAAGATCCCGTCGCCGTTCACGTCGCGGAACTCGTAGATCGCGTCGAGCCGCTGGCCGATCAGCGTTCGGATGGGGATCGAAACATTCTGCCGGATCACCCGTCCGGAGTCCGCGTCCGTGACGGTGGCGGTCCCGAGCGAGCGCGTGAAGAGCGTGAAGAGCGTGACTGCGGCGTCGGGGTGGTCCTCCGACCCGTAGACGACGCCGAAGGCTTGGTCGCCCACGCGAACCACAAGGTAGTCGCCGCCGTCAATCGAAAAGCCGCCGCGGTTCGCGACCGTGCCGTTCTCGACGGTGATCATATCAATGAGGGGTCGCGGCCCGGTATCCGCGGCCGCCGCCGTCAGGCTGAAAGCCAGGCTCCCGGCCAGCGTGAGCGCTGCGAGGAGTGCGGCCATCGCGGCCCGGGGTCGTGTTTGTCCATGCGGTTTCGTTGCCATGTGTCCAGTCTCCGTTTTCGGGGCAGCTCGTCAAGGCTATGGGCCTTTCAACACTGCTTACATAGCATAACTATGCTAGTCTTGTATTTAAGGCTAGCCTGCCAGTCTTCAGCCCTGGGAAAGGCCGCCCGGGGGCCCTCTGGCCTTTGCCCAACTTATAGCCAAAAGTCCCTTCAGAACCTGTGAACACGGTCACCATCGAGGTTCGGTGGCACCGGGCTCTTTGGGCGGTTCAGCCGACCGGGGGCAAGACCCTGCTGCTCGGCGAGGTCCCCCTCGGGCCTACGTTCGGCGACTCGGTGGCCAAGGCGGCCTCCGAGGCCCGACTCGCGCTTGCCGCGGAGGATTCGGGCGCGGGGCTTGAGGTCGTGATCGCTTTCGACGGCTCGCTCCTTTGGCCCCCCCTCCATGCAAGCGCACGGCACGTCCTGCTTGCGCTCTCGCCCGAAGGACCCGCCAACGGGCAACCCTATGAGGACGAGGCCCGCGGCCGCCTGGTCCGCAGCCTGATCCCCGAGGAAAACGCCGTCCGGCTGGGCGGTTTGGGCTCGTGGACGGAGCGCATCGCGCCGGTGGTCGCGCGCGCGAAGGTCGTCGAGCCGCGGGCCCTCGCCCTCGCGCTTCGCGGCGCGACGTCCCGCCCCTCCGACGAGCGGGAAGCCGACCGGGCGCTCCGCGACGCGCTGCCGGGCGTCCCCGTCCTCCTCTCCTCGGACATCGGCCCCCTTTGGGGGACGGCGGACAAGCCGCTCGAGAAGGCCGCCGTCTCGGCCGCGATCCTCCCCCTCGTGCGCGAGGCGGCCGAGGGCGCCCGCGAGGGCCTTGGCCAGGCCGGCGCAAAGGTCTGGTTCGCCTCGCTCGACGGCACAGCAGTCCCCGGGAGCCTCGCGGAGCGCCACCCCTACGCGGTCCTCCGCGGCCTGCCCATTCTCTCTCTCACCGGCGCGCTGGCCTACGCGCGCGAGCTGCCCGGGGAGGGGCCGATCGCGGCGGGGTCCATGCACGGGACCTCCACGGCGCTTGCAAGGCTCGCGAACCGCAAGGGGGGCGAGTCTTTTGATTCGGCGCTCATGGGCGCGCACATCGAGAGCATCGGCATCGGCGCGGAGAGCCGGATGTTCGTCGAGCGCGGGGCGCTCACGATGGCCGACGACCGCGCGCCGACGGGCTCGGTCCCCGTGCGGGCGGTGCTCGCGGCGGCCGGCCTGTCAGACGCGGAGGGCGCCGTCGAGGCGGCCACGACGCTCGCCGGGTGGCTCAGCCTTCCGCCCGAGGCCGCGGTGGGCCGGGCGATGGATGCGCTCGCCGAGCGCCTGGGCGCTCGCCTGCGCCTGTCGTTTAGCGGTGCCACGACGGGCGTGTTCTCCGGGCCCCTTGCTGGCGCGCTCGCGGCGGCCGCGGGCCTGCGCGCCGGCCTCGTCGAGGTGTTCCTCCCACCCGCCTTCGGCGCCTGCGCGGCGCTCGTCGCGCGAAAGGCGCCGCGGGCCGCGCGGGGTGCCGAGACCTTGAACCCCGCGCCGGGGGGTCTCAGCGTCGAGCAGGCTGCGCGAGGGCTTGATGGACTCCTGCGGACCGGCGTGGCGGACCTCGAGGAGGGCGGGCTCGACCGTGATTCGCTTGCGGCGGTCGCGTGGGTCGCGGGCGGCAAGGGCGCGCACGGGATCTTCCCCGTGCTCGACCAGGATTCCATCATGAAGGCCATCGAGGGGCTGCTCAAGGAGGCTCCGAAAGAGGGGCCCGTCACCCTCGAGGTCGAGGTCTACCCAGCGGCCTTTGACCGGGAGATCCAATTCCCTGAGCTTGCCGCCCCCTTCGCCGCGCCAGAGACGCGGCACGTCGTGCTGCCCGGCGGTACGCGCGCGATCGAACTGCGAGTCGTCCCGTCGGGCGCGCTCTCCGCGGAGGCCCCAGCGCGCGGGCCCGCGCTGCTCGCGGACCCGACGGGCCTCATCCTTGTTCCCGAGGGGGCCTTCGCCACGCCGGCGCCGGTGAGGGGGACGAGGATTGCGAGGGCGTGAGCGGGAAGTCGAGTGGCCAGCGGCCGACTGCCGACGCCCGGAAGCGGCGGCCGGTCACCAGCGATCTGGGGGGCCTTGGCGACACCTCGTTCCTGTTCACCATGTGCACGGTGAAGGTGAGCTCAGCGGGGCAGGTCTGTGGAGCTAGGGCCCCTCTCTCAGCATATGCCCCATCTGCTCGCGCTTCGTCTTCAGGTACCTCTCATTCTCCGGGTTCGACGGGATCTCGATGGGTACCCTCTCGGGGACCGACACGCCGTGCTTGGTGAGCTCCTCGATCTTCAACGGATTGTTCGTGAGCAGCCGCACACTCTTCACGTTGAGGAACCCCAGGATGCACGCCGCGCACTGATACGTCCTCAAGTCCGCCGGAAATCCCAGCAGCTCGTTTGCCTCAATCGTGTCCGCGCCCTGGTCCTGGAGCTGGTAGGCGCGCACCTTGTTCGCAATCCCGATGCCCCGCCCTTCCTGGCGCAGGTAGAGCACGAGGCCCTCGCCCTCTCCGGCGATCGTCGCCATCGCGCTCTCGAGCTGCTCGCCGCAGTCGCAGCGTTTCGACCCGAAGACATCGCCCGTCAAGCACTCGGAGTGGATCCGCAGGAGGACGCGGTCCTTCCCCCGGACATCGCCCTTCATGATTACGACGTGGTCGCCGCCCCGCGCGAGCTCCGGTTGGTTGCAGCCGAAGGCCATCACCTGGAAGTCGCCGTGTTCGGTCGGCAACTCCGCGAAGGCCGTGCGGAACGCGAGCCTCGCGCAGGCGCCCTCGGGGCGCGCGTCCAGGATGTCTGCAACCACGCTCCGGTCTACCCGAAAGTCAGTATTTGATGATTCCCTGGTAACCTCGAATCGCGTCGATGCGGTCTTCGAGCGCCGCCCTGGGGCGTCTCACGTCTGCTTCAGGCCCCCCCGACTCCGCGCAGGGATGCGATGCTTTCAAATCCGTTTCGGGGCTCTCTGGTGCCTCCCATGGGCGTCGGAGCCGCGAAGGTTACAGTCCTGCTGCCGCAGGCGCTCCGCCACGACTTCGGGCTCAAAGGGCCCGTCGCCGTGTCGGGTGCCACGCTCGGTGAGGCCCTCCAGGACCTCGACCGGCGCGCGGCGGGGCTCGCTGCCTCGCTCCTCGACGACCAGGGGAAGGTGCGGCGGAACGTGATCCTGTTCGTCAACCGCGAGGCGGTGACCCACCTCAACCCCGACGAGGTGCCCCTCAAGGCCGGCGACACAGTGCACGTCCTCCCGCACGTGGCAGGTGGTTGAAATGGCAGACGTCAAGAACGGCGAGACAGTTGTGATTGCAGGGACAAGGAAGGGCCTCTTCATCTTCCACTCGGGCGACCGCAAGAAGTGGAAGGCCCGCGGGCCCTACCACGAAGGCCACGAGATCCGCCACGCGATGCTCGACCCGACGGATGGGAAGACCGTCTACGCGGGGATCACCTCGTACCACTGGGGCACCCGCGTGCTGCGGACCTCGGACTTCGGCGGCCGCTGGAGGAAGGGCAAGGCGTCCCCGCGCTTCTCGAAAGCCTCCGGCCTCTCGGTGGCGGCGATCTGGCAGCTTCGCACGGACGACGACGGCACGCTCTTTGCCGGCGTCGAGCCGGCCGCGCTCTTCCGCTCGACGGACAAAGGCGAGTCGTGGAAGTCCGTCGAGGGCCTCAACGCCCGACCCGACCGGAAGGACTGGCAGCCGGGCAACGGCGGCCTGTGCATGCACACGGTCCTCCCGTACCCCGGCAACACGGACAAGATGGTCGTCGGGATTTCGTCGGTCGGAATCCTCGGCACGAAGGACGCCGGCCGGTCTTGGAAGGTCATGAACGGCGGCATCCACGGCGTGTTCGAGCCCGACAAGGTCATGAAGGACGGAGAGATCGGCACCTGCCCCCACAAGATCGTCCGCGACGGGGCCGACCCGCGCATCCTCTACCAGCAGAACCACGCGGGCGTCTACCGCCGCGGCGAGGGCGACGACCGGTGGGTCGCCACCGAGACGGGGCTGCCTCGCACAAAGGTCGAGGGCGGTCGGCGGTGGACCTTCGGCTTCCCGGCCGTCGCGCACCCGACGAAGAAGGGGTGGGCGTACCTCTTCCCGCTCGAGAGCGACTGGAACCGCGTCTCGATCCACGGCGCGCTGGCTGTGTGGCGCACGAAGGACGGCGGCAAAAAGTGGCAGCGGCTCTCCAAGGGCCTGCCCCAGAAGGACGCGTATTTCACCGTCCTTCGCGACGGCGCGCGCGCCGACACGAACGACCCGGCGGGCATCTACCTCGGGACGACCACCGGTCAGATCTACTTCAGCCGCAACGAGGGCGACGCCTGGTCGCTGATGGCCGACCACCTGCCCCCGATCCACTCGATCGAGGCGGGCGTCGCGGGCGGCGCCAAGTAGGCCGTCCTCGCCCATCAGCCACGCCGCGCGCGGCGCGCGCCGATCGCGGCGAGCACCGCGGCGGCAAGCAGCGCCGGCACGACCACGTCGCCAGCTGGCGACGGCTTTGCGGGCAACGGTGGAAGCGGCGGCGCGTCCTCAAAGGTCGGCAGGTCCTTGCCACAGTAGCTTGCCTTGAGTTGGAGCACATACGACGAGTTGAACGTGACCGTGACGAGGCCCGTCCCGTTGGTCAGCGTGACAGGCAGGACCGTCCCGTCGGCGGTCTTCACGAAGTACCCGTCGGCGCCCGCCGGCGACCCGTCCGAATGGACGAACCGGATGTGCGCCTCCGTGGCAAGCGCCGTCGGGTAGTCCGAATAGATCGCGTAGCTCGCGTGGACATCGTCGTAGAAGTGCACGGGCCGCTCGAGGAGCCGCGTCATCTCACGCCAGTCGGTCTCGTGGCCGCACCCCGGCAGGCAGATGTTCGAGAGGAAGTAGGAAAAGAGCGAATCGCCGACGGTGAAAAAGCCCGGCAGGACCTCGATGAACCCGTTGTCGAGCGGGTCCGACACGAGCCGGATGTCGCTGAAGGAGGCGCCGTCGTACGAGCGGTAGAAGATGTCGTTGTCCGTCCCGCTTGTCGCGATGCTGTTCGGCGTCGAGTCCGAGGACCACTCAATGTGGAGCTTGCCGTCCCCGCCGTCGGCCGTCCTCCA
>JBGPNV010000021.1:0-19575 GCA_041487695.1 Thermoplasmata archaeon
CGCCCCCCAAACCGTCGAAGAAGCCCAAGGACGCAGCGACGGCCTCGCCGGCCTCGCCGCCGCCGCCCACGGGCCTCGGCGCCTACGGCGGGCAGGCCGCCACCGACGCGCGCGTGCGCCGGCTCGATGCGGTCTCGGCGGCGATGGAAACGCTTGCCCTCAACCGTGCGGTCCTCACGCCGCAGTCCGACATGCTGATCGTCGCCGTCGGCGCGGCCTACGGGCCGACTCGCGACGCGCTTGCGCTCATCGGGATGGAGGAGACCGTCCAGCTCATCAAACTCGGGACCTCCTACCCCCTTCCCCGCCAACTCCTCGCCGCCCACATGCGCAAGGCCAAGCGCTGCCTCGTCGTCGAAGAACTCGAGCCCTACGTCGAGACGCGCCTTTCCGAGATTGCGAACAAGGAAGGGATTTCGACCCAGGTGCGCGGCAAGGTGTTCATCGCCCGCGGCGGCGAACTCACGCCCTGGGACGTCGCGGACGGCCTCGGCCGCTTCGCGGGCCTTACCCCCCCCGTCGACGAGAAGCGCGTCGAGACGCTCGACCGCGTCGTCGCGGAGGCGCTTCCCCCCCGCGCCCCCTTCTTGCCCCCGGCCCACGCGTTCCGTCAAGCCGTCGAGGCGGCCGCGGGGTTTGCGGCTTCGTCGCAGGGCTGGGACCTCATCATCGAGGCGCCGCCCGAATGGCGCGCGGCCCTTGGGAGCCCAAAGGCCCTCTACCTCGGCGACTGGGGTGAGGGCCTCGGCGTCGGCTGCGCGGTCGCAAGGCGCAGCGGCCGGCGCGTCATCGTCGTGACTGAAGGGCGCGGCATCGTCGGCGGCCTTTCGGCGCTCCGCGAGGCCGAGGCCGAGTCGCTCCCGATCCTTGCCCTCGTATCGCCTCAGGGCCTTTCGGCCGCCGTCGAGCGCGCGCTCCCGGGCGCCCACCACCACGTCCTCAACCTGCGCGCGCTCGCGCAGGCGCTCGGCCTTGAGGCCTCCGCGATTGTCGAGGTCGGCCCCGCCGGGCCCGCCGAGCTTGCTGCGGCGCTCGCCACGGCCGCCAAGGTCGCCAAGGGGCCCGCAATCCTCGCCTTCGAGGCGCCCGAACCGCCAGGGGGCCCCTCGCCTTGAGCTTCGACCTCGTGATCGCCGGTGTGGGCGGCCAGCCCATCGACCGAATGGTCGAGGTCCTCGCGGCCGTCTGCGAGGAGGCCGGCCAGGCCTTCGCCTCGACCGCGCCCCGCGGCGTCTCCGTCCTCGGCGGCTCGCGCCTTGCCCAGATCTCCGTCGGCGCGTGCTGGTCCCCCGTCGTCACCGAGGACACCGGCGGGCTCCTGCTCGCCCTCGAAGTCGGCGAGGCCCTGCGCTACGCGAAGTACTGCGAGCGCGACGCCGTCCTCTTCGCCGACACCCTGCGCCTGCCCCCCTCGGCCCCCCACGACCTCCGTCCCTACCCGGGCCAGGCCGAAATCGAGCCCGCCCTCCACGAAGTCATCCGCGCCGTCCACCTCGCGGACTTCCGTGCCCTTGCCGGCGAGGGCGGGCCCGACCACGCGTACGCCGCTCTCCTTGGCGCGGCCTCCGAGGTCAAGGGCCTCGACCCCATCAAGGCCGCGTGGAAGGCGGGCCTCAAGGCTGCCCACGCGACGGACGAGGAACTCAAGGCCTTCAAGGCCGGCGCTTCCTTTGCGGCCGCTTTGAAACTCTAGGCGCCCGCAGGCTCTTTCCCGACCACGAGCAGCTTCCAGCGGTCGTATTCCCGGGCAAGCCCAAGCTCGCGCGCCGTCTGGGCCAGGTAAAACCACACGCTCTTCTCTTCCGGGTCGAGTTCGAAGCACTTCTTGAAGACGATGAGCGCTTCGCGGAGCTTCCCTTCCTTCCTAAGCTGCGTCCCCAGCTTGATGTGCGACTTGATGTCGTGCGCCTCGAGCGCGGCCATCAGCCGGTTCGCGTTCAGCGTGACATTCAGCGAGTCGAGGTCCACATCGCGCCGGTGCACGTTGAAGCTGTGGTTCGAGATCAGCTCGTCGACGAGGTCCTCGTAGAGGTGCTCGCCGCCCCTGAAGTGGATCGTCGCGATGTTCGTCTTGTCGATCACCTGGACGAGCTCTTCGCCAAACGAGCCCCCGCTCGTGAGGAACTGCGCCTCGCCGACATAGATGCCAAGCTCCACGCCCTCGTGGTTGATGAGCTCGACCCCCCGGCGCGCCCCGAAGTCCTGGTACACGCCGCTGATGTCGTCGCTCCGGCGCCCGAGCTTCAGGGTGATCGCCCGCACGCCGAGCTGCTCCTCCGCCTTGAAGGCGAAGTTGTAGAGCGAGAACTGCGACACGGCGCCCCGCTCGATGTTCTCGCCGAACCGCCTGAGCGCGCGGATCGCGCGGTCCTTGAGGGCCACATCGTTCTTCTTGAGCGCCGCGTAGTGGATCTTCTCGAGCGCCTGCAGCGTCTCCTCGCGGCTGCCTTCCGCCCGCTCGCTTGCAAGCAGCGCCTCGAGCCCGCGGATCTTCACGAGGTCGTCCCGGTGGCGAGCGAGCCCCTTCACCTTCTGGAGGACCTGGTCGTCGTCCCGCGCAATCTCCGCGAGCGCATTCACGACCGTGTCGTCGAAGTAGAGCGAGCGCTTCTGCAGCTGCTCGACAAGCTGGGGCGCGTAGGTCGACCGGTCGCGCACCGTAAGCAGCGCCTTGAGGTTGAAGTAGCGCCGCTCGTGTTTGAGGCCCGACTTCAGCGCGGAGGCCGCGTGGTTCGGGTCGTTGAGGTGCTCGGCGAGGTACCCCTCAAGCTCCTGCGCCTGCTCCCGCAGGATCCGCTTGCGCAGGCGCATCGCGTCGCGCACGAGCTGGAGCCGCTCCCGCTCGCCCGTGATGATCGTGTCGTAAAGCGAGACCGCGTCGTTGAAGCGGGCCGCCTGCTCGAGGATCTCCGCCTTGATGAGCTGGAGCTCTCCCAGGTGCGGGCGCTTCTCGATCTCCCGCGAGAGCGTCTGGAGGGCTTCCGTCCACTTGCCCCTCTTCTCGTACTCGAAGACCGCGCGCTGGACCTCTTCGAGCTCCGAGAGGGACATCGCGTCCTTCTCCTTCTTGTCGCGGACGACCGCGTCGTAAAGCTGCGAGAAGAAGTTGCGCGCCTGCGCGTGGTCCGGCTCGACCTCGAGCACGCGCTTGTACGCCTGGAGCGCGCCCTTGAGGTTCCCGACCTTGCGCAGGAGCGCGCCCTTGGCCATCAGGTGGCCGACCGAGAGCGGCTCGCCCTCGATCGCCTTGTCCAGGCACTCGAGCGCGCTGTCGTATTCGAAGAGGTGCTCGAAGAGCTCGGCTTTCGTGCGCAGGAACTCCGACCGCTCTGCGCCCTCCCCCGCGTTTGCCCTCTCCAGCGTGTCGAGGGCGGCCTTCAGCCGGGTGTAGGTGTACTCGGGGTAGCGGGCGAGCAAGTCGCCCCCGGCAAACCTCGGCGGGGACTCCGTGGAGATTCCCATCACACTCCCAATTTCCGTGTGGATCATTGGCCTGCCCCCCTAATAAATGCCAGTTTGGTACGCGAAAGAATTCCCAAGACCATCCAGGGGCGGAAAAACGGCACAAAGGCGAAACCGCGCTACGGCGAAAACATCCCTTGGCCTTTACCGGCCATACGTGATGTGACCCAGGATCATTTCCGGGTCGAGTTTCTGCCTGGCGACCCCCGTTTCTACTGCAGCTTGCGCCACGGCCAGTGCCACTTCAGGCACGACGCGCGGGTCAATTGGGGAGGGGATAACATAGTTTGCGGAGAGCATTCCATCGGGGATGAGCTTCGCGATCGCGCGGCTGGCGGCCAATTTCATCGCCTCGTTGATCTGGGTCGCCCGCACGTCCAGGGCGCCTCGGAAGACCCCTGGGAACCCGAGTACATTGTTCGCCTGGTTCGCGTAGTCCGAACGCCCTGTGGCAATCACCGCGGCCCCGGCCTCCTCTGCCTCCTCCGGCTCGATCTCGGGCTCGGGGTTCGCAAGCGCGAAGACGATCGGGTCCTTGGCCATCGACCGGATCATGTCCTGCGTGAGGGTGTGCGGGGCCGAAAGGCCGACGAATACATCGGCGCCCTTGAGCGCGTCCTTCAGGGTGCCGCGGAGCCCCTTGGGGTTCGTGAACGCCGCGATCTGGTCCTTGTACTTGTTCATGTCCTCCTTGCGCGCGGCGTAGAGGATCCCCTTCCGGTCGCAGGCCGTGATCGAGCGCGCGCCGGCGGACTTGAGGTACTTTGCAAGGGCAATGCCGGCGGCGCCGACCCCGTTGATCACGAAGGAGGCTTCTTCGATCTTCCGGCCCGTGAGCTTCAAGGCGTTGAAGATCCCGGCAAGCACGATGATCGAGGTGCCGTGCTGGTCGTCGTGGAACACGGGGATGTTGAGGAGCTTGCGAAGGCGCTCCTCGATCTCGAAGCACTGGGGCGTCTGGATGTCCTCGAGGTTGATCCCCCCGAACACCGGCTCGACGCGCACCGCGGTCTCGACGAACTCATCGACGGTCTTCACGTTGAGGCAGAGCGGGAACGCGTCGACATTCGCGAATTTCTTGAAGAGGATCGCCTTGCCTTCCATGACCGGCAGGCCCGCGTAGGGGCCGATGGGCCCCAGCCCCAGGATGCGCGTCCCGTCAGTCATGATTGCCACCATGTTCCCCTTCGAGGTGTAGGTGTAGACTTCCTCGGGGTGCTTGGCGATCTAGCGGCAGGGTTCGGCAACGCCTGGCGTGTTGGGGAGCGACAGGTCGTGGGCGTCCTTCATGCGCGTCTTCGGCGCAATCTCGAGCTTGCCGCCGTAACGCGAGTGGTACCGCAGCGCCTCGTCCCTCGTGATCGTGGCGAGGCGCTTGGGCGCGGTCTGGCGCTTCGCCCGCGGGGTTTCCGAGGCGGAGGGCGTGGCGGGGGGAGGCGACATCTTTCGGGCTCGAAAGCGGGCGTAACACCCTATAAAGGCTGGGGGCTAAGCGTAAGGCAACTCACGAGATCGACCGCCGGGGTTGGAAGATTCCCAAAGGCAAGGCGCTCCTCAAGGAGATCATCGATGAGCACCTGCACCGCGAAGGCTTCGCCGCGAGCGACTTGGCCATCGAGGTCGAGGACCGGGTGGCGGTGGGCGGGACGCGCCGCATCGTCGGCACCGAGGTGGCAGGGGCCCACGGCGGGTTCATCGACCTGGTTGACGGAGGGCGCGTGCCGTTCCACAAAGTCCGGCGCGTCCTTTCGGGCCCGCGCGTCGTCTACCTGGGCACGCGCGCCAGCTAGTTCCCCGACGCGGCATCCAGCAGCGCCTGCGCGACCGCGATGAGGCTCACGACCTGCTGCGCCTTCAGGTCCGATGTGACAGCCTGGGCGCGGGTGCGCAGCTCGAGGTACCGCTCGGTGAGGGCAAGCAGGGGCTCGAGGTCCTTCTGGTCCGCCTCCCGCAGGAGCTCGAAGTACGCCTCCACCGTGGGCTTGAACTTCTCCTCGCCGAACCAACCGTCGCGCGCCTCGTCGCCCTCCTGCGCCTCCCCGTAGAACGCGGCCGTCACATCCCGGAGTGCCTCCGTCACGGCCCCGTCGATCGCGCCGAGCGCCTCCTCGGGGTTGCCCGCCGCAAAACTCGCCGCCTGGTCGAGCGGGTGGTGGCGGTCGACCATCCCGAGGTCGAGGCGCGGCGGCGCCATTTCGATGAAGCGCGCGGCCTGCACGATCGCCGCTGCCGCGTCGCGGCCGCCCCCCGCGAGGAACTCGTCGAGAGTCTGCGCGTGGGCAAGCGCTTCGGCGTCCACCTGGATCGGGCGGTAGAGCTCCCGCGGGCGGCTCCACTCGATGGGCCGCGGGAATCGAACGAGCGGGCCCAGGCGCACGTGCGCGGCTTTCGCGTCGGGGCTCGCGCGCGTCACGCCGCGCACCTCCGCCCAGTGCGTCAGCATCCCCGCATGGCGCGCGCGAAGGACGCCGAGGAACGGGGGCGCCGCGCCTTCCGGCAGGAAGATCGCGGGGACCTCGACCTCGTGCGCCTCGAGGGCGGCCTCGAACTGCGCGTCGGAGAGGGGGACGAGGAGGACCCTGCCGGCCGGCGGGAAGCGCCCGGGACTCGCCACGCGCCCTCCCCAAGCGCAGGGCGTCTTTGAGGCTATCGACACCCGCCCGCCGCACCGCCAAGAACCGCGCGACCCTTCGATACCTGTCTGAGACTCTTCGATGGCTGTCCGAAAAGGCTTCAATCCCCGGAGCCGTTCTCCATGGTTTGGACGGAAGGAGCGCGAAGGGTGGGAGAATCCGAGTGTACTGGGGCCCGGTCGATGCCCGCCCTTGCCATGGGTGCCCTCGTGCTCGCCGCGGTCTGCCTGGCGATCCCCCTGACGCCGGCGCCTCAGAGCCAGATGGCGGCCGCCCCGACGACAGCCCCTCTTGACGGGGTGGATGCTGGCGACGCGCTGGCGGCGCTTTTCGCGGGCATTGCCGCGGGCTCGCTCCTGTTTTCCTACGAGAACGGCCGCGCGCGGCGCAGCGGCTGAGGCGAGCGAAAGGCCCATTTGCCTTGAGGCCCACGCGCCTTCCTGATGCCCGCTTCGCTCCACTGCCGCGACTGCGACAAGTGGTACGGCTCCGAGGACGACGGCTACGGCCCCTGCACGCTGAAGTCCCAGCGGGCAGACAAGAAGCCCCTCACCTACGGCGGCCACGAGTGCGACGAGGGCCTCGACCTCGTCGGCGGCAGGATCGTGCGCGTCGCAGAGCCGAAGAAGCGCGCCCGCTGAAGGCCCGGCCGACCCACGCGGAGGAAGACCCTGTGACCTCCACCCGTTTGCGCCTCATGACCGCCGGGGACTTCCCGTTCGCCGTCGCGCTCACCGACACGGAGCGGTGGGGCTTCACCCTCGAGGACTTCGAACGGTTCTTGGGCCTCTCACCCGACGGCTGCTTCGTCGTGGAACACGAGGGCGAGCGCGCGGGGCTCCTCACCACCTGCCTCTACGGCCACGTCGGCTGGATTGGAAACGTGATCGTCAGTCAGCGCCTTCGCGGGCTCGGCCTTGGCGCCGCGATCGTCCGGCTGGCGCTCGAGCACCTGGAGCGCCAGGGCGCTCGGGCCTTCCGCCTCTGGGCCTACGAGAACACCGTGGCGCTCTACGCGAAGTTCGGCTTCGTCGACGACGGGCTGCGCTCGCGCCGGTGGATCGGCTTCGGTCACGACAAGCACGAAGAGCCCGCGCCGCCGGCACCCGCAGGCTGCTCCGTCTTTCCGTTGAACGCGCTCACCCTCCAGCAGGTGTTCCCCCTCGACCACCGTTTTTTTGGGGCCGACCGCTCGCGGGTCCTCACGCGCGTGGCCCTCGACAACCCCAGGACGGGCCTTGTCGCGCGCACGGGGGAGGGCGCGCCGGCCGGGTACCTCCTCGTGAAGGGCTCGCCCAAAGGCTGCGAGCTCGGGCCCTGGGTCGTGGACCCCTCCCACGCGTCTTGGGCCGTGCCCTGCCTCCTCGAAGGCGCGCTCAACCGGCTCGCGGGCCAGTCGGTCGAGCTTGGCGTCTACACGCAGCGCGCGGACGTCGAAGCGCGCCTCATCGACCACGGCTTCCACGCGGGGTTCGCGACGGTCCGGATGACGCGCGGGGACCTCGCGGCGGGCGTCGAGGACGTCGCGGGGATTTGCGCGATCGGTGCCTTGGAGAAGGGATGAGGGCCTTGTCCACTCTCCCTCCTTCTGGCGGGGGTTTCAAGAGCCGGCCGAGTTGTAACGACCTATAGCGATAAGCAAACATCTATATTCCTCGACATCGGACGAACCTCGATGTCGAACACGACAACGGTTCAAGTCGAGCGGAAACTCAAGGCTCGGCTCGACACGATGAAGATCCACTCCCGCGAGAGCTACAACGACGTTCTTGAGCGGCTCCTCGAAGACCTCGAAGAGATCCGCCCTGCCGACTTGCGCCGCTACGAAGAGATCTCCAAACAGGTCAAGGCAGGCAAGTACAAAACACACGAGCAGGTCAAGCGCGAGATGGGGCTTTGACTCGCTACGAGATCATCTGGTCAGGTCTCGCAAGGGATCAGCTGCGAAAGCTCGATCACTCGATCCGGCGGCGGGTCTTCGCAAAGGTCGAAGAGGCCTCCACGGACCCGTTCCGTGTGGCGAGACGGTTGGTGGGCTCGCCATACTATCGGATCCGCATCGGGGACTGGCGCGTAATCCTAGAGATCGATCAAGGATCGATACGGATCATTGTGATCGTTGTCAAGCACCGCCGGACCGCTTACCGATAGGGGCGGGTAAGGGGGACAACGGCGCCCGCAGCAATACCCCCGGGGAGGGCTTGCGGGGAAAAACCAGGCCGGGGGGGCGAGCAGTCGCCTTTCTGTCCACACGCTCTCATTCCGGCTAGACATCGTAGCCGTGGCCGCGCTCCCAGATCTCGGTCACGAGCACCTCGGTTCCGTGCACAAGGTACACAGCCCTGAACTTCCCGATGCGGATGCGGTAAAGGTCTTCTCGCCCCCGGATCCCGTGCAGCCTCTTGATGTCGGCGCCGGCGCGCGGCGTGTAGGGGTCGACTTCCAGCACGGGCAGGGCCGCCCTGATCCGGTCGCGGTGCGTGCGCTGAACGCGCTCGAAAAACTTTCGTGCCTCCCGATGGAGGGAGACCTGGAATGTCACGCGATCTCGTCCGAAGGCGTGAAGTCCTTTCGCTTCGCGAGGCGGCGGTACTGGGCCTCCATGAATTCTTCGTACTCGAGCCGGTCCATCAGGCGGTCGAGGACCTCGGAGTAGGACTGGCCCTTGAGGCCATGGTGCTTGAGGCGGTCGCGGACCTTGGGCGTTACCTGGATCGTGGTAATCCTTGGGGGTGCCATATAGGATCTATGTGGAACCTATAGGAGTTAAGACTTTGGATTCTTGCAGGGGGTGCCACCCTCAAGAGCGGGCGGGCAAAAGGGGACAACGGGGCCCGTAGCAATACCCGCGGGGAGGGCCTGCGGGGAGCAGCCACGGCGGGGGGGCGAGCCGATTCCTCCCTGTCCATTCGAACCCGGGCAGGCAGGGGCGTGATTGGCCGATCCTGACACAGGGGGCCCGGCTCTGCATGGGGAAGCCATCTCTGGAGCCTATCTCTGCGTCCGACCCAAGCCGGCCCGTCGATCAAGGCCGTTTTGTGGGCCAGGTCGGGGACCCCGACATCCATGACGGCAAGATTCTGTCCTTCGTTCACAACGGAAGCACGGCCGAGGTGGTGATTCGCGGTGGTTCGGCGCAGCGAATGATCGCTTTCAATTTCACCGGGGTTCTTCCCGTCATGGCGGTTCGGCCCTTCGGCATGTTGCCGTATGCGATGAGCGAATTCCGTGCGGATTTTCCGCTCAGACCTTTCGTCCTCTCAAACGGGGAAGACGAGGACCACGCCTGCCTCGAGCTTAAGGCCGAAGACTTTAGCGTTACGATTGTCCAAAACAAGGCCGGCGAACGCGAACGCACCCGGCTCGCGCGTCGGCCGCCCGAACCGTAGAGGAGGGGGAAAAGTGCCCGCCCCCGATCCCTAATCGGAGGCGGCAAGACGGACATCCGGGGAAGCGCAAGAACCCCCAAGATCACCATTGAGCCAGACAGCCCGGGCCAGAAAACCGTGCCGTCCACTCTTACCGTGGGGGCCAATCATTAAACGGCGACCCCGGACTTTTCCGTCCGCCTTACGGCGGGTGTGTGCGCGTGCCCCAACGCATCTACAGCACCCGCTCGCAGAAGCCCGAGGCGCTTGCGCCTCAGGACGCAAACCGCGTGCGGATGTACGTCTGCGGTCCTACCGTGTACGACCTCGCCCACGTCGGCCACGCCCGCTCCTACGTGTTCTTCGACGTCGTGCGCCGCCACCTCACCTCGAAGGGCCTCGAGGTCCTCTTCCAGCAGAACTTCACGGACATCGACGAGAAGATCACCGCCAAAGCCCTCTCCCAGGGCCGCGACCCCTTGCGCGTCGCCGAGGACTACATCGGCGAGTTCCAGGCCGACATGGACCTCCTGCGCGTCGAGCGCGCGACAATCTACTCCCGCTCCTCGGAGCACGTCAGCGAGATCATCGCCACGACGCGCGCGCTCCTCGACGCCAAGGCGGCCTACGAGGTCGACGGCTTCGTGTATTTCGACCACACAAAGACGAAGGCCTTCGGCACCCTCACGCACCAAGAAATCACGTCCATGATCGCCCGCGAAGCGACCGACCCCGCTTCCCGCAAGCGTTCCCTCCTCGACTTCGCCCTCTGGCAGCCCCCGAAGCCCGGCGACCCCGCCTGGGATTCGCCGTGGGGCCGCGGCAAGCCCGGGTGGCACCTCGAGTGCTTCGTCATGTCGCGCGAGCACCTCGGCCACCCCCTCGACATCAAGGGCGGCGGCCGCGACCTCATCTACCCCCACCACGAGAGCGAGGCCGCGGTGTGCGACGTCCTCACGAAGCGCCCCTACGCGAAGATCTGGATGCACAACGGGTTCGTCACCCTCGGAGACACGAAGATGTCGAAGTCGCTCCACAACTTCGTCACGGTGCGCGAGGCCCTTGCCGAGCACCCGCCCGGCGCGCTGCGAGCGTTCCTCCTCGCGGTGCCCTACCGCGACGCGTTGGCGTGGACGCCGGAGGGGCTCAAGGCCGCGCGCGCCCGCTACGAGAAATGGGTCTCGGACCTTGCGCGATTGCGGGCCTGGGGCGAGAGCTTGGAGGCCGGCGAGGGGCCCGTCCTCAAGCCGCAGCAGGTCCCCCGGCGCCAGATCGCGGACATCGAAGGGCTCGAAGGCCGGTTCGAGAAAGCCCTCGACAACGACTTCGACACGCCCACGGCGCTTGGCGCGATGGAGCAGGTCCTCGCGATCGGCGTCGCGCTTGTCAGGGACGAGTCGTTCCCCGAGGACGCGCGGAGGGTCGGGGCATCGATTGCGCTGAAGGCCGCGCTTGAGATGAACGAGACCTTGCAGATCCTTGATTAGGCGCGCTAAAGCCCCTCGCATTCAGTAGCTCGTCGTGATGTCGATCCTTCCCTTGCGGCGCGCCGCCTCGTCGAAGTACCGGAACACGAGGACCGAGAGCCCGTAGAATACCACGGTCGTGCCCACGATCGCGAGGAGCAGCACCGGGGTGGACATCGTCGAGAGCGTCGAGTTCACCTGGCCCGCGTCGCCGATGAGCGAGCGGCGCATCGCCTCGATCCAGTAGGTCACGGGCATCGCGTACGCGAGGTCCTGGACCCACACGGGCAGGATCTGGATCGGGAAGACGACGCCGCCAAGCAGGAAGAAAATGGCTGCGACCGACTCTCCCATCTGGAAGCCGTGGCGCGCCGTGAGCAGCGTGATGCCGGCAAGCATGATCCCAAAAGTCGCGATGCCGAGCAGCCCGAGGACGAGCGCGACGACGAGGAGCGCCGGGTTGAAGGACGAGTAGGTGATGTGGAGGATGAGGCCCCCGATCACCAGCGTCACGCCCGCCGAAATCGCGGTCTCCGCGACCTTCGCGAGCCCCCGCGCGAAGAGGTAGATGTAGATCGACGAAGGCGCGATGTACACATACTTCAGCGTCCGGTAGTGCTCGCGGTCGTCGAGCACGGCTTGGGAGATGCCGTAGAGCTCTTGGCCCACGAACATGAAAAAGGTCGTCCCGACAAAGACGAACGCGAGCCTGTCCGGGTTGTAGATTCCCGCCGCCGTCGAGACCGCGAGGTACATGAACACGACGATTCCGACGCCCGCAAGCGGCCGCACGACCGAATAGAGCAGGAAGAGCCATGGCTCCGTCCAATTCGACTCCATCTGCCAGCCCAGCCACGCCGCGCTCCTGAACGTCCGCCACCCCGAGGGGGAACTCCGCCTCTCGTGCAAACTCACTGCCACCGGAGCGTCAGCCTCCCCTCGCGCTTGGCCAGGTTCTCCATGAAGCGCACGGACTCACGCGCGCCCACACCAAAGAGGAAGAACATCGCCACAAGCACCACGGCCTCCCAGCCGAGGGGCAGGAACCCCACCGTCCCCGGCACAAGCAGCTGGCGCATCGCGTCGAGCCCGATCGTGAGGGGGATGAACGAGCCGGCGACCTGCACGGCCATCGGGAGCGTGTTCAGCGGGTAGTAGAACCCCGCCGCGAAGAACACGGGCTCCTGCATCGAGTGCGCGAGGTGCTCGCCTTCCCTCCCGTACATGAGGAAGAGCGAGGCGAACATCATCCCAAGGAAGTAGATCCCGCCGAGCGTCACGCCAAGGACGGCGAGCGAAGGGAGCACGCCCTCGCTCTTGAAGGTCGCGCCGAAGAGCAGGACGCCTGCGGCGACCGACGCGGACGCCCGCGTCGTCGTGCTCACGAGCGACCCCGTCGCCATCCCCAACATGAGCGCGATCGGCGAGACGGGGGCCACGAAGTAGAGTTCGAGGTTGCCCGACTGCTTCTCCCAGAAAATGTGGTTCGCAGTGCCCCAGAGGACCGAGAGCCAAAACGCGACCATCGCGCCGCCAAGGACCACGAAGGAGACGAAACGGTCGGGCGCGCCGAGGTAGCGGTAGACGTAGAGGTAGGCCATGATCGACAGCAGCGGCAGGACCGTTTCGAAGAAGACCCAGGAGAGCTCGCGGTTGCTGCCGACAATCCGGATGTAGGCCCTCGCCTTCCAGGCGCCAAGGAAGGTGCCTACCTTGCCCTTGTGCTGCCGCTCGCCGTTTGGCCCCCTCGCAAACGACGCGAACGGGTGCTCAGGGTCAAAGGTCCGCACGCTCATTCCTTGGCCTCCGCTTGCGGGCCGATGATGTCCTCTGCGCCAAGCCCCCGGCCCACGAGCTTCACGAACACATCCTCGAGTGTGGGCGTCGTCTTGTTGAGCGAGAGCACCGCGACCTTGCGCGAAGCAAGCTCCGACATGAGGTCGGCAATCGTGGCTTCGTCCTCCAGGATGAGCTTGAGGTCGGCCGTCTTGCTGTCGATCGAACGCGACGCCGACCACGAACGCACGCCGCGCACCGCCTTCACGAACTCGAGGCTGCCATCCGTGGGCGCGCCAACTCGCAGCGTGAAGATCACGTCCTTCTGCACGAGCTTCTTCAATTCGTTCGGCGGCGCGCACGCCACGATCTCCCCCTTGTCGATGATCGCGACGCGGTCGCACATTTCATCGGCCTCCGCCATGTAGTGCGTCGTGAGCAGCGCCGTGTTCTCCCGCTTCTCCCCCACCCATTTGGAGATGAACGCGCGGGTTTCCCGCGCGGCGTTCACGTCGAGCCCCAGGGTCGGCTCGTCCAGGAAGAGGACCTCCGGGTCGGACACGAAGCCCCGGATCAGGTTCATCTTCTGCCGCTCGCCCGTCGAGATCCTCGAGACGCGCACATCGAACTTCGCCGTGAGCCCCAGGACCTCCCCCAGCGTGTCGATCCGGTAGTTCGCCTCCTCCGTCGGGACGCCGTAGAGCTGGGAGAAGAACCAGAGGTTCTCCCGGACTTTCATGATCCCGTAGCCGCTCGTCTCGCCGCCCGAGACCATGTTGATCTTTTGGCGCACCTGCGGGACGTCCTGCGTCACGTCGTGGCCCGCCACAAACGCCCGGCCCCTCGACGGCAAGAGCAGCGTGCAGAGGATCTTGATCAGCGTCGTCTTGCCCGCGCCGTTTGGGCCGAGGACCCCGAAGAGCTCGCCCTTGTCGATCGTGAGGCCCACGTCGTCGAGCGCGCGCGTCACCTCGAAGCGCTCGCCCTTCGCCTTGCGCTCGGCACCCTTGAGTTTGCGCCGGAAGTCCCTCCCGAGCCCTTCCGTGCGCACCGCTGGCTCGCCCATAGCGGCCTCCCCAAACCCCGTCCTCGGCTTGAAACCGTCGGGAGGGACGGGATGGGCTCGCAGGGACGCGCTTTCGGTGACCTCCCCCCGTCCCCTTTTTACCCCCCGTCGCACGTGCCACCCGCGTGTCTGGTGCACCCCTCCAGGTCCCGGCATTCCCCTACGAATTCGACCCGCGCATCCGTGCGCGCGCCCGCGACTACGAGCGCGGCTCCCTGGCCCTCTCGCTCTTCGCGGGCACCGTCGTCCCCCTTGCCCTCGCGCTCGGCCTCCTCATGAGCGGCCTGTCGCGCGCGCTTGCCGACGGCACCGCCGCCCTCCTTGCCCAATCGCCCGGCGGGGCCGACGCGCTCTACATCGTGACCTTGAGCGCGCTTGCAAGCGCCCTCACGCTGCCCCTCGCCCTCTACGGCCGCCACGTGCGCGAGAAGCGATTCGCCATGACCCGCCGCTCACTCGGTCAGTTCTTGCGGGACGCCCTCAGGTCCGCGCTCTTCGCGACCCTCGCCGCGGTCGCCCTCCTTGTGCCCCTCCTCTACCTCATCCGGCGGTTCGAGGACTGGTGGGCGCTTGCGGCCCTCCTCTACGCCGGGTTCCTCGCTTTTTCCACCTTCATCCTGCCGAACCTCGTCCTCCCGCTCTTCTACAAAGTCGAGCCGCTGCAGGACAGCGCGCTCAAGTCCTCCGTCCTTGAAGCCGTCGAAGCCGCCGGCGCGCCCCCCATCCGCCGGATCGCCGTCCTCCGCGAGTCGGTGAAGTCCCCCCGCGCCAACGCGTTCATCCACGGGTTCGGGCCCTCCCGCCGCATCGTCCTCTTCGATACCTTGCTTTCAACCTTCCACCCGCGCGAGGTCCGCTTCATCGTCGCCCACGAGGCGGCCCACCTCGCCCACCGCGACGTGCCGAAGTCCCTCTCGCTCACCCTCGCGCTCGTCCCTCTCAAGCTCTACGTCCTCGCCTTCGCCCTCGCCTCCCTTTCGCCCTCTTTCGGCCTCCGCGGCGCCGGCGACACGGCTGCCATCCCCCTCCTCCTCCTCCTCGCCGGCCTCCTCGAGCTTGGCGAAAACATCGCCCTTTCTCCCCTCGCGCGCCGCGCGGAGGCCCTTGCCGACGCCTCCGCCCTCTCTGCCACCGCCGACCCCCTTTCGGCCGAGTCCATGATGAGGCGCCTTTGCGACCTCAACCTCATCAACGAAGCCCCGCCCCGCCTCGTGGAGGCCCTCCTTTTCAGCCACCCCTCCCCCCAGCGGCGCATCCTCGCCGCCCGCGCCTTCGCCGGAGGGGGGGCCAGACCCCCCTCGGAGCCCCCCCCGCAAGCGTTCACCGCTTCCGGGAACATTCGAGCCTCGTCCGAAAACCCTTAATTGCTGATGGCGCGACCCCTGTCACTACAAGACTGCCCTTGGCGCACCTATCCAGTCGTCCGAGTTCAGGGTGAACCCGGCAGAAAAGGTGTTATATCGGCAGTTTTGTAACCGCCCCCGCCGTCCTGCGTTTTGAACCATGGTGAGAAACATGCGAGCCACAAATGCCCGCGCGACACGCCCGTTGATCGTCCTCCTTGCGCTCAGCGCCCTCACGGTCATGGCCCTGCTTTCCTTCCTGCCCACGGCCGCTGCCACCGCAACCCCTACGTCGGCCCCTGAGGTCCAGACGGTGGGCGGCTCGTGCTCGGCGGCCACCGCCGCCCTCATCCAATACGACGTCCTCAACGACACCTACGGCCTCCTCAACTCTTCGTCCGGCGCGATCGAGCCCATCCGCGGGCACGCCTCCCGTCCTTCGACCTGCGAGAGCCAGTACTACAAGATCGAGCTCCCGAAGGGCAAGGTCCTTGACGCGCGGATGATCACCCTGAACTACGTCTACGTCCCCTGGGGCAATGGCCAGCGCATCTCGCCGGACTTCGAGATCTTCCTCTACACAGGTCTGCCTTCCCCGACGACGCTCATCGACTGGAACATCCCGTACTGGGCCAACCTGCCCACGCAGGCTGTGAACATCCTCACGCCCGTGGGCGGCGGTACGCCGAACGCGTACTACATCAACGTCACGTCGTGGCTGGGCGCGGGCGACTACGACCTCGAGGTCCTCGTGAGCGACCCCACGGAGATCTCGGGCGCGAGCAGCGACAACGCAGGCGTCGTCTCCGCCGAGGGCTATTCGAGCCTCCCGCCCTTCTCCCCCCAACCGGACACCTTGTGGTACCGCGTCCGAGGGACCCACGACACGAACACCCAGGTCTTCACGGAGATGAGCGGTTACCTCGACATCACCAACTGGAACTCTGGCGACCCCACGAACATCGACGCGATCATCCGCGTATTCACCGAGGACCTCGGCTACACGCCGGACAACCCGATCGGCAAACCCATCGAGAAGTCTGAGGCGCCCAACCGCAAGGTCGAGCCCATCTCCGTCCTCGCGCCGTACACGGGCTATTACTACATCATGGTCCGCCTGCAGAACACCTCCAGCAACTACGCCTTCCAAGTCGCCTACAACCTGCACATCAACATCACGGACATCGGGCGCTTCCCCGCGGGCGGGATCTTCAATGTCCACAAGGAACGCGACTACGACGACACGGACTGGTTCTGGTTCAACATGTCCAAGGGCACCGCGACCGTGCCCGCCGACCGCGCGGTCTTCAACCTGTCCGAGGGCTCCGACGACCCCCTGAAGCCCGTGAACCTCAACCTCTGGCTCTTCGGGTACCGCGACTTCTTCCGGCCCAACGGGATCTCGCTCGACTTCGACATCCTCAACTCGTCCTTTGAGGGCGACGCGCCCTACAACCTGACGCTGAACCCCGAGCCCCGGTACGAGGAAGCTGGCGCGACGGCGTCCTACACGGGGATCTACTTCGTCGAAGTCGAGGACTTCAACAACACAGGCAACTACAGCGTGTCCCTCACCTGGGACACCTCGCCCGGCCGTGCAGCGAGCGACAACAACAACGAGCCCTCGCAGGCCGCGGGGATTTCTTGGGGCCTCTACACGGGCCTTACGATCAACCAGTCCGAGGACCACACGGACTTCTACCGCATCACCGCCCAGGCGGGCCAGACCATCGAGTTCACGTACCAAATGCCCGCCCGCGACTCGCAGGACGGCAAGCACCGCAACGAGACCCTCGGGCTCGTTTGGCTCGGCATCTACCAGCCCGGCATGCAGCTGCTCAACTGGTCGTGGAACTACTGGTGGGACTTCCAGAACAACCAGCCCACCGACCACATCGAAAACACGACGACCGTCCGCGCGACCGTCGCGGCCGACGGCGACTACATCCTCGAGGTCACGGCCCTGCAGGACGGCTTCGTCGGGCCCTACACGCTCCCCGGCACGATGCCGCCGCGCACGATCCAGGTCTTCTGGCACATGGACTGGAACCTCCAGACCCGGTACACGATGTGGGTCTCGCTCTTGCCCAACTTCAACGCGCAGTGGGAGCCGCCCGTCGTCTCGGCCACGCTGCCGCCGGTCACCCTCAACGAGGACGAGCCGTCGATCGGGGTGTACAACCTCTCGAGCTACTTCAGCGACCCCGACATCCTCCAAGGCGACCGCCTCAACTACTCCTTCTCCTTCTCGGGCATCCACAACATGACCATCAGCGAGGTCAACGGCCTCGTGTCCCTTGTGCCCGACGGGAACTGGTCGGGCACGAACACGATCCTCGTGCGCGCCACGGACCTCCAGCGTTCCTACGCGCAGCAGTACTGGAACATCACGGTGCTCCCCCTCAACGACCCGCCCTACCTCGTGACGAACCAGCCGATGCGGTTCACGGAGGACAGCGGCGTGCAGGTGTTTGCCCTCACGAATTACATCCGCGATGTCGACGGCGACGCCCTCACGATCACCCAAGTTGCCGACGCGAATGTCGCGGTGAGCGCGACGGCCACCACGCTCCGCATCACGACCGCCCCCGACTTCCAGACGACCACGCTCGGCGGCGACTACCCCGTGTTTCTCGATGTCTTCGACGGCACAGTCACCGTTCGCCTCCAGCTCCTGCTCAACGTGACGAACCTCGTCGACGCGCCGCGCCGGCTCCAGACGCCGATCAACGTGAGCTGCGACGAAGACTCGAACTGCGCGTCGGTCGACCTCAACACGGTGTTCGTCGACCCGGACGACCCGCTCCACCAGCAGCAACTCAACTTCCTCGTCTCGGGCAACGGGCCCATCGCCTTCACGCTCTTCAACGGGACGCTCACCCTGATCCCGCCCCCCGACATCAGCGGCGCATGGACCATCCAGCTTGTCGCGGAGAAGATCCTGCCCGGCATCCCCCCGCAGCACTACCCCTCGGAAATCGCGGACCTCAACCTCGTCGTCCGCGAGGTCAACGACCCGCCGCGCATCACGAACTGGTCGCCGCCCCAGGAAAACGTAACCGTGGCGGAAGGCTCGAGCCCCAAGACCTTCTCGATCGACGCGTTTGACCCCGAGCACCTCCAACCGAAGTTCCGTTGGTACCTCGACGGCGCGACGCTGGAAACGACCCTGCCCTCCTACGCCTTCATCGCGCTCTACACGATGGCGCACCCGAACGCGAACGTGACCTTTGAGCTCAAGGTCGTCGCCGACGACGGCGCGGGCGGCCAGACGGAGCACCTCTGGCATGTCACGGTCGTCGATACGCCGCGCGCGCCCGAGGTCACGATCGCCTCGCCCCTCGAGGGCAACCGGGGCTACATCGTCGGCCAGCCGGTGTCCTTCTTCGCCTCGGCCTACGACGCGGACGGGGACGCGCTCACCTTCACCTGGTCGGACAGCTCGGGCGCGCAGATCCTCACGGGCGCCAACGGCGTCTACAGTTGGACCTCCGAAGGGACAAGGCGCCTCACCCTCACGGTGAGCGACGGCGTGTCGAGCGTTTCGCAGACGGTCAACGTGACGGTAGCCAACCCGCCGCCCACAGCAGGCTTCCTGCCGGGCTTCGAGGTCTCCCTCACGCTTGGCGCGCTCGCCGTGGTCGGCGCCGGAGCCTCCGTGACCCGCCGCAGGCGGCGCGCTTAAAAGACCGCGCTCGCGGGGCCGCGTGTTGGCTCCGCGGGGGCCCTGCCTATGATCGCAGACGGCCGGCCTCACGCGCTGTTCATCCCTGCAGCGCTCGCGCTCGGCCTCACCCTTGTCTTTGTGGCCAGCCTCGGCGCCGAGGCCGCCTCTCCAAGCGCCCCTGCACCAACCCCCCCCGCACGCGCGCTCCTTTTCCTCGATCCACAAAACGCCACGGAGCTTTTCCCCAACGAGTCGGTGACCGGCTCGATTTCCGCCGGCGGCTCTGCGCTCTTCAAGGTGCTCGCGAACCGGTCGGACGCCGCGCCCGAGTCCCTCCTGCTCACGCTCGAGGCCACGGGCTCCCTCTTCGGGACGGGCACGCTCAGCGTCTTCGACCCCCTCGAACTCCTCCTCGACGAGAAGTCGACGACCGGCCCCGGCCAGATTCAGTTTTCCCAGTTTATCGCCGCCGAGACGGGTTTCTACCTCCTCGAAGTCCGTTCGAGCCAGGTCTTTGACTGGGCACTCACCGTCAACCTGTCGGTCGGGGCCGACTTCCCCGTGGACAACGACAACGACCTTGGAAACGCCACGCTGCTTGCGCCGGCTTCGGGCCAGCGTCTTTCGAACCTGACCGACTGGCAGGACCTCGTCGACCTCTATGCCTTCGACCTCAACGTGAGCGGCACCACCCGGCAGGCGCTCATCGTGAACCTGACCGAAACCGGCTGGGACTTCGACCTCTACGTCTTCCACTTGGAGTCCGGGCGCGCGGTGATCGACAGCGAGTCGAC
>JBGPNV010000022.1:0-19417 GCA_041487695.1 Thermoplasmata archaeon
ACGCGCCCGTCAGCGAGCCTGTGCACCTTGAGTTCCACGGCCTGCCCGATCTTGAGGTCCTCAAACTTCGCGTCGTCGATGCGCGCGAGGATCTTGAACGGCGTGCCCTCGACCTCGACGACGGCGATGGGGAAGGGCACGTCCTGCTCCATCCCCATCGGGGCCCCGAGCATCATCGCCGTGAACGCGTAGATCCGCCCCTTCTTGGAGATCTCCCGCCACTCGAGCTTCTCGGCCGTGCAATTGTCGCAGGCGATCCGCGGC
This sequence comes from Thermoplasmata archaeon, assembly GCA_041487695.1. GTDB lineage: Archaea > Thermoplasmatota > DTKX01 > DTKX01 > DATEUP01 > DATEUP01. The sequence continues at coordinate 265 of JBGPNV010000022.1, forward strand.
GGGAAGTGGAGCTTGTCGCAGTGCTTGCAGTACGAGGTGACGAAGCGGCCTTCCTTGAGGGCATCAAAGAAGGGCGAGATCTGGGTGTAGGCCGCGTCCTGGAGCGGGTAGAAGTCGAGGAGGTACGGGAGTGGCTCGGGGACGGGGTTCGGAGGCGGGAGCTTCGCCTCCGGCTTGCCGGCCGCGGTCGCATTGTGGGTCGATATGCGCGTGCTCACCGCTTCAACCCCCCACGGTCGGCGAGCGGCCCCAGACGAGGCAGCTGTGGACATTCGCGGCGCCCGACAAGTTGTGGGTCATCGCAAGTTCGGCCCCCGCCACAAGGCGCTGCTTGGAGACCCTCGACTGGAACTGCCAAAGGACTTCGCAAATCTGCGAAATCCCGGTGGCGCCGAGCGGGTGGCCCATTCCGAGGAGACCGCCGCGGGGGTTGAAGGGGATCTTGGCGCCGATGTACGGGTGGCCTTCCTCGATGAACTTCCCACCTTCGCCCTTTTTGCAGAATCCGAGGTCCTCGTACTCGATGATCTCGGAGATCGAAAAGCAGTCATGGGATTCGACGAAGTCGAGGTCTTGAGGGCCGATGCCCGCCATCTTGTAGGCGCCGCGCGACGCGATGATCGCGGGCTCCCACGTCGTCCACGACGCGAGGTTTGCGAGGTTGCCGCCGATCGCGCTCTGGCCCGAGCCGAGGATATACGCGGCCTGGTCGGTGAATTCCTTGGCGCGCTCCGCCGAAGTGACAAGTACGGCCGCCGCGCCATCGGTAATCCCCGAGCAGTCGAAGAGCTTCAGCGGCGGCGCGATCATGCGCGAGCCCATCACCTTGTCCCTCGGGACGGGCTTCTGGAACTGCGCGTAGGGGTTCGAGGTCGAATTCTGGTGGTTCTTCTCGGAGACGAGCGCCATCTGCTCCTCGGTCGTGCCGTACTCGAACATGTGCCGCTGCGCGGTGAGCGCAAAGAAGGGCGGTGCGGAGGCGCCGGCGGGCCCGTCAAACTCGCGGTCGAGCACGCAGGCCATCGAGGTCTGCGCCTCGGCCATGTTGGGGAGATTCATCTTCTCGATCCCGATGCAAAGCGCGACCTCGGAGAGGCCGGTGGCGACGGCCATGGCCGCGGAGCGCACGGCGCTCTGCCCGGACGCGCAGGCCAGCTCGGTCCGCTGCACGACCCGCGAGGGCCTGATGCCCAGCATGTCGGCGACTAGCGGCGCCACGTGGGACTGGAAGGCGAACCGCTCGGGCTCGGCGGCGCCCACGAAGAGCGAGTCCACATCCTTGCGGTCGAGGTTCGGAAGTGCCTTGAAGAGCTCGCGGCCTGACTCCTGGGCAAGCTCGCGCCAGGTCGCGTTGCGGATGCCCCAGCGCGAGTGGCCGGCGGCAACGACCGCGACTTTGCCCTTGAAACCGGACATCAACGTCGCGCACGAGGCGCGGGGGTAAAAAGGGTGCGTTTGCCCCGCTCGAGAAGATGGCGCGGCGGCGGCTTCCCCGGAGGCGCCACAACGGGCACGTGGGGTCGTCCTTGGGCCGGCAAGGCCCCTTGGAGCCGGGCCGGCCCCGGCCGCGAATGGGCGCCAGTCATCGAAACCATTATTGTAATGATTAGTTATGGGAGCAATGATGCCACAGAAGATGACCACGATCCCGCTGAAGACCCCCGTCCGCGACCGGCTCAAAACCTACGGTTCGATGGGCGACACGTACAGCGACATCCTCACGCACATGATGGACGAAATCGAACGGAAGCTCCTCCTTGCGCGCCTCCGGGCTGAGCGGGATGACCCCGAAACCGCGTGGGCGACGCTCGAGGAGCTTGGATGGGACAAGTAAGGGTCAACCGGCCTTTCGTCGAGCCCTACTTGCGGTCGCTGAACCCAAAAGACCGCCGTCGGCTCCGGGCGGCGATTCGGGCATTGGCCGACGACCCCCGGCCGGAAACCTTTGACATCAAAGTGCTCGAGAATGACCCGGACGGGACCCGTTTCTACCGCATACGGATCGGGCCCCACCGAATCGTCTACAGCGCGCAGGGCACCGACGTCTTCGTGCACCGGGCGTTCCACCGCCGGGACGGGTATGGCTGGCTGGAGCGCGCGTGAGGCCGCCCTACATCGGAGTCATGGTGCCGCCACCGGTTCGGCCGGGGGCTCGAACCGATCCGGGGAGTCCGCGCGGCTTGCACCCTCCAAAACATCGACGACTAGCAGGTGCACGATCTCGAGTCCGAACTCGCCAAGGTCCGACTCGCTTGCCTCCCGGACCTTCCGCGCGATCTCTTCACGGTTTCTTGCCACGTCGGCCGCGCCCAAGGCCGAGCAGACCGCCCGCAGGCGAGCGGCGAGCGTTTCTTTGACCATTTGGTCCGTACTTTCGGTCGTGCGAGATAGGAGGTACTGCGCGGCGAGGTCGAGCTTCGTGCGTTCCGCGGAAATCTTGTATTCCGCACGCAAGAGCACGTCGACAAGGACTTTGTCGGAGTCGGAGACCCTCAGGACTTTGAAACTCAACGGCCGAGGGGCCAGCGAGAGGAGCTTGTAGGACTCCTTGACCGGAAGGATGAACTTCCCGCCCCCTGGACTGATGACGGTAAAGCCGCGGTCGCCCCGTTTCTGGCCGTAGACGACCATGGCTTGGTCGGGGGGAACCCGCTTGTAGCGATGGGCGAAGATTCCGATCACTAAGAAGATGGCCACCATCGCGACGATAATTTCCTGGCCGGCCACGGGCCTCTCCCCCGCCGCTTTCGGGGCGCCCTACTTCTTCCCCTTGCCTTCTTTGGCCACGTCGTCCACAAGCTCGCCGGCCGCCGACAGGTTGCGCAGGATGTTGCGCACCTCGTCGTCCGAAAGCTTGCTGAGCACGTTCGTGAGCTTCGACACGTCGATCCCGGCATCCCCCGCGAGTTGCACGAGCCGACCCATGCCCCCGCCGGCGTTGCCCGCCACCCCGCGCACGAGTTGGCCGAGCGACACGCCCGTGATCGACTCGAGCATCGCGGAGGCCTTGAGCGCCCCCTGCGCAACGTTCTCGACGAGCCCCGCGGGGCCGCCGGCCCCGCCCATCATGATGAGCTTGTCCGTGCCCGCAAGCGGCTGGGCCATCTCGCGCATGATGTTCGGCAGGCCCTCGACGACGACTTGGAGTTTTGCGGCGTCCTGGTACTTCGACCACGCCTCGGCCTTCCTCATCATGGCCTCCGCCGTGGCCTTGCCTGTGGCCTCGATCGCGGTGGCCTCCGAGAGACCCTTCGCCTTGATCACGTCGGCCTCGGCAATACCCACCGCGCGCGTCTTGTCGCCGTCGGCGACACCCGTCACGCGGATGATGTTCGCGTTGGCCTCACCTTGGACTTGGATGACGTCGGCCTGCGCCTTGCCGCGCGCGAAGGTCGCCTGCGCCTCGCCGGTCGCCCGCAGCACGGTCGCCCGCTGGTCGCCTTCGGCGATCGTCGCAAGCCGGTCGGCCTCGGCCTTGGCCGGGACCCGGATCGTCGACTCGACTTCCTTCGTCTTCCTCTCGATTTCCTTCTGCTGGAGGTCGATCTGCCGCTCCTTCTCCTTGATCTGGATGTTGACTTCCGCCTGGACGAGCTCTTGGCGCCGGATGCGGTCCTGGAGGTCGAACGCGATTTCCTTGTTCGCGCGCTCCATCTCAACCTGCGACTGGTACTGGTTGACCTTCACGTCGCGGTCACGCTGGGCCGATGCGATCGACGCGTCCGCCTCGAAGCGGGCCTGCTGCCCTTGCTTGTCGTACTCCGCCGACTGCATGATCGCGTCGCGGCGCGCCGCCGACTCGCCGATGATCGCGTCACGCTTGACTTCCGCCGTGCGGCGCTTGCCGAGGGCCTCGAGGTAGCCGACCTGGTCGGCGATGTCCTTGACGGTGAGCGAGACGATTTCGAGGCCCATGTTCCCGAGGTCGGGCACCGCGACTTCGCGGATCTTCGACGAGAGCGCGTCGCGGTCCGAATTGATCCCTTCGACTTCGAGGGTCGCGCACACGCCGCGCACATGCCCCGTGATCGTCTGCTCGGCCATCCCGGAGATCTCGTTCGTGGGCTTGTTGAGCAGCTGCTGGGCCGCAACGTTGAGCTTCGTCTTCTCCGAGGAGATCTTGATCTGCGCCACACAGTCGACCGTGACAGGGACGCCCGACCTTGTGATGACGTCCTGGACGCGGATGAGGAGCGTCTGGACCTCGAGCGACATGAACTTGTACGACTCTTTGATTGGTAGGATGAATTTGCCACCGCCGCCGCCGATGACGGTGAAACCGACATCGCCCTTCTTGTTGCCGTAGACGACCATCGCCTGGTCGGTGGGCACCCGCTTGTAGCGGTTTGCGTAAATCCCGATGGTGAGGAAAATGGCCACCGCGATCACAACCAGTCCCAGGATTATCTCTTCGCCCGCCATGGTCTCACGCTCCTATTGTGACTTCATCTCTTCAACCAATGCGATGGAGTTATCCACCCGCTTAATCAGGACATTTGCACCCATCGGGATCTTGCGCCCCTCGGACTTGGCGGTGACCACATACCTCGTGCCCCTCGCCGTGAGGGCAACGGCCCCCACACCCTCCTCGGGGATCGTCTGGGTGACCACGCCCGTCTTGCCCTCGTACTCCTTCTCGTGGACGAGCGAGGACGACTGGGCGTCGCCGAGGAACTTCGCGACGAAGACGAAGGCTCCGAGGAAGACGACGATGCCGACGACGACCGCGTAGATCGCCGTCGTGGAGATGTCGGTCCCCGAGCTGGTCATGATGGCCCCCATCGCCCCGGCCGTTACGAGGAATGCGGCGATCATGGGCATCGACAGGGGCGAAAGGCCCGGGCTTACCGAGCCGGCGATGTCGTGGTCGATGCCGACGTCCCCCGACACATCGTGGTCGACGCCACCGAAGAACGAGATGAGGAGGAACGCGAAGCCGATGATGACCATCCCGAGCCAAATGATCATCTCCGTCGAGACCATTCGAACCCCTCCTTCCGTTGCCGGATGCCTTCCCCTTACGCAGCGTTGGCGTTAACTAGCACCCTTCACGCCGCTTGCTTGGAGAAGCGAGCGCTCATGCCCCGGGTCGCGAATTAAACGTATCCCCGTCGGCTGGTGCGAGGCGCTAGGGGGATGGTTCACAGGGGGCAAAGGTTCACAAGCAGGGCAAAGCGGGGCGCGGGCGCGCCGTGCTTGACTCACCTTGCCTCCAAACGAAGAACACGCGCCTCCGCCCGTTTGCCAGCCTTTATAACCGCTCCGGAGTTTTTGCGCTCGCGCTTGGAGGGGGCCATTCTTTGCACGTGTCTGGCACCCACCGCTTTCGTTCGGCCGGCGCTGCGCTCCTCATCGTGGTCGGCGCGCTTTTGCCGGCCCTGCCGCTTGCCGGCGCGGCACCCCTGGCGGACGGCGTGCCGCTCCTCGACTCGCTGAGCGGCCCCAACCCGAGGGACGACCACTCCTTCGCGGGAGCCGCCGGAACGTGGTCCGTCGCCGGGACGCTCGTCTACGAACAGGGCGGCAACTCCGGCGACCTCCACTCGGAGCTGCGCCGCAACTCGACTTCCGGCGCGCTGCTGGCCTACGACCCCGTGGGCAATTTCTACACGAAGGCGCCGCTCTCGGTCCTCGCGGTCGATGGCTCGGCCGTGGGCGCCGCGGACACCTACTTCGTTTCCGAGCAACTCTACTGGGTGGCCCCGTCCTACGCCGTCGAATACGAGGGCACACCCACCGTGATCCCGGGCAGCCCCTTCACGGACGCAAGCTCGATGGGCCCGACCGGCGTGATCCAGGCCTATCAGATTTTCCTCAACAAGCGCGATACGGTCGATGTCCGCCTCACGGTCCCTTCGAGTTTCACCTACAACTACAACCTCCAGCTCTACCTCTTTGGCGGCGAAGCGACCCCCTATTACAGCTCCTCGGCCTCAGGCTCGCCGGGCCCGGCCACGGTTTCGGGCGGCCCGATGAATTCGATCCAGTACCTGCGCTACATTGCGCCCGTAGCGGCCTGGTACCTCCTCGTCGTCGGGAACACGAAGGAACTCATGGACGTCCCCTACAACCTCTCGGTGGTCACGAATGGCCGGACGCTTGGCGACGTAGCGGCCGTCACGGGGACCGTCAACACGTACAACCGCAACGAGGACTACGCGTTTGGCAACGCGGCCTCCGACTGGGGGTTCGTGGCCGTGCGCACGGACAACCCAGGCTACGGAGCGACGCTTACGGCCGAACTCCACGCGCCGACCTTCGACTCGAATGTGCTCTCCGCCGAGACCCCGGGGATGGGCGCCGACCGCGTTGGCGTGATCGCCGTCAACCGCTACCAAGCCGGCACGGCGAACGCTTCGCTCGTTACTGTGCGGTGGGGGCCCGCGGCGCTCGGCGCCGTGAATTACACCCTCCAGATGGACAACCGCGTCCCTGTGCTCGCCTCGAACCTCACGCCCACGCGGTTCAACTTCGCCCCTGGTCAGATCCTGCGGGGCGCCTCGGTCGCGCTCAACCGCGGCGAGACGGTCGACCTCCACGCGGCGGTCGACGCCTTCTTCACGTACCCCTACGAACTCCAACTCATCGTTTTCGGGCCCGGCTTCAACTACTACGCGGCGAGCGGGCCGGCGCAGGGGGGCCCCGTCGCGGCTGCGCGGGACGGCGCCAACACGCCGAAGGACCTCGTGTTCACGGCGCCCGACACGGGCTTCTACGGCATCGCGGTCCTCTCCCTGAACTCGACCTACACCGTGCCGGTGGACTTCACCGTCAACATCCAAGGATGGCCGCTTTCGCACAACGATGTGGCCACAGGGACGCTCACGGACGCGGACGCGAAGGACCTCGCTTCCGTCCGGGTGGACGCGGACCGGTGGGGCGTCGTCGCGGGCCGGATCGTCGGGGGCGCCGGGTCGTACATCCAGCGGCTCCACGCCGCGGGTTTTGACACGACGCCCGTCGCTTGGGACGCCGTGGGCACGGGCCCCCAGGACTCTGCGTTCGCCCTCGAGGCCGTGAACGGGTACGCTGCGGCCCCCGCGACCTACTATGTCTCGGTCGAGCGGGTCTCAGGAAAGCCCACCTACCTCCTCGAATACGACGCGGCGCCGCTCCCGCTCGCGCGCGACAGCCGCACGAATGTGAGCGTCCCCGACGGGCAAATCGTCTCGGGCTACGAGGTGAACCTGAACGCCGGCGAGACCGTGGACTTCCGAATGCAGGTCGACCAGGGCTTCGCCTACCCCTACACGCTGCGCCTCTTCCTCTTCTCCCCTGCAAATCCCTTCTATTCGGCCTCCGCGCGCGGCGCGCCGGCGGCCACGGCCTCGTCGACCGGGTCGGCCGACATGGAGCAGGACATGCTCGTCGTTGCGCCCGTGACCGGCAGCTACCTCGTGGTCCTGGCCAACCTGGCGGCCAACCTCACCTCGGTGCCGACGACGATTGAGGTGCAGGTGAACGGCGCGCCCATCAGCACCGGCGTCTTCGGCATCGGCGACCTTACCGCCGGGAACAGCGTCGACTACTACACCTTCAGCGCGCCCGCTGTGGGGTGGACCGTCGCCTCCGTGAAGGTCGGGGCGGCCTCGAACCCCTCCGACACGCTCGTCCACTCGCTCCACGCGCCCACGGCCGACTCCCTCTCGCTTGCCACCGACCGCGCGCGCGGCGCGGGCGGCGAGGGGCTCATCGTCGTCGACGGCTCCACGGTCACCGGGAACACCGCCTTCTACGTCGCGGAGGCCGCCGCGCTTGCGCCCGGCAAGACGATGGCCTACCAGGTGCAGGTTGCAAGCACGTTCCAGCCGCTCCCGCCGACCTCCCAGGTCGCCTCGGGCACGCTCCCCTCCTCCTCGCAGTTCGTAGGCTACACGATGCAGATGGCCCGCGGCCAAACCCTCGACCTGCGCCTTCGGCGTGCGGAGGGCTTCTCGTACCCCTACAACCTCGGCCTTTTCGTCTTCGCGCCCGGTGCCGGCAACGCCTCAGCCTCGGGCGAGAACGGCGTAGGCCCCGTGCTCGCCTCGGCAAACGGCCCCTCGGCCGAGCAGGACGGGCTCTTCACGGCCTCGGTGGGCGGCGCCCACCTCATCCTCATCGTGAACCTCGACGTCCCCCGCCAAGTCAACTACACGCTCAACCTCTCCGTCGACGGTTGGCTGCTCCAGGACGACACGCACCTTGCAGGCGACCTCAACGGCTACAACCAGGCCGACCAGTACCGCTTCGACGCGCCGGCGGGGGCCTGGAGCGCCGCGGCCGTGCGCTGGACGGGCGGCACGGGCGTCGTGCGCGGAGGCCTGCACACGCTGGGGCTCAACACGCTGCCCCTTGCCACCGTCGACGCGACGACACTCTCGCCCGTCGCGGTCGTGCCGCTCTTCGCCTCGGGGGGAAACGCGAGCGCGGCCTCGACCCTCTTCCTCAATGTCACGATGGCGCCGGCGCCGGGCAACCCGACGGCCGACTACTTCGTGGACTTCTCCGGCGCGTCGGCCACCTTCAGCCACAACGACATCGGCGCCACCCAGAGCTTCACGATGCCTTCGCACGCGTTCATGGCGCTCCACACGCTCGACCTTCACCCGGGCGACTCGGTGGACATCAGGCTCGTGGCAAATGCGACCTACACGAAGGAGTACGACCTCAACCTCGCGATCTACGAAGTGCCGGTTGCGCCAGCCGTGCTGCAGGCCACACCCCTCATTCGGTCCGCGGCGCCCCCGAACAGCGCGGAGGCGCTGAATTTCGTCGCGGCCGACCGCGGCCCGTACCTGCTCGTTGTCGAGAACGCCCTGAACCTCGACGACATCCCCTACCTCCTGTCGGTGACGTCGCACACGATCTTCGGGTCGGCACCCGCGAAGGTAAACTTGACCCTGAGCGCCGGACGCAACTACATCGAGGTCACCTGGTCGATGAGCCAAGAGACGGACTTCCTCGCCTACGAGGTGTGGTACTCGACCGACGCCGCGGAGCTCGGGCGGCAGTGGGACCGGATCAGCGTGCGTGAAACGACCACGGACAAGATCGACGGCCCAGACATCCTGCCGGGGCAGGTGTACACCGTGCGGGTCCTCGTGTACGACAAGGAGAGCCTGCTTAGCAAGTCGGACGCCGTGAGCGTCCAGACGGTTTCGAAGACGCTCTTTGAAGAGACGAGCTTCCAACTGCTCCTTGTCGCCGTGATCGTCATCGCCTTCGTTGTGGGGTTCGCCTACTGGCGCGCGAAGGGCGTGCGCTCGGGCAAGCCCTTCCGCCTTCGCTCGCCGAAGGCGGAGGGTGTGGTCGAGGAGCGCGGGCCCAAGGGCCGCGCGAGGCCCCCGAAGGACGAGGCGGCCGCGCTCGGCGTGCCGGCGGCGCCCTCGAAGGGGTCGCAGGACGCCGTGGACTACATGCAGCGGGTCATGAAGGGCGGGAAGTAGGGCGACGCAGGTCCGGCGGCGCCTACTCGAGGCGGTAGCCGCGCCCGCGTCGAAAAACCTCAATCACTCGCACATCCTCATTCTCAACGAGGTATACGGCGCGCCAGTCGCCGACCCGCAGGCGGTCCTTAGCGGGCTCCGTCGCCTCGAGTTTCCGGATGTCACAGCCAGGCCTCGGCCGCAGAGGATCCTCGCCCAGTTCCGCGAGTGCCTTGACGAGCCGGCGGCGCTCTTTCGGCGGCAGGTCGTCCAGCTGGCGGCGTGCCGTCTGGGAAACCAGGACGGATCTCATTCCAGGGCCTCGATGGGGACGAACTCCTCCTCGTCGAGGATTCGGTTCCAGCGATCGTCGAGCTCCTTGAGGGCCGCGCGGTGAATGAGGCGCAAGACCACCCCGTCATAGGTCTCGCCCTTCTCGGCAAGCCTCCGCAGGCGCTCTTTCGTCGAGCGGGCCAGGGCAATCGTAGTGGTCTGCTTTGTGGCTGCCATAGTATCCATATCAGTTATATCAGGCATAGTGAAGAAGCCTTTGGCCCGCGGACCCGACCCGCGCGCAGGGGCGCCCGAGGACGGAGCGGCCGCCGCGGTGCGACGGCGCCGTCTGAGGAATCCCAGGACGCCGTGGGCTACATGCACCGCGTCATGAAGGGCGGGAAATAGCGGGCGCAAGGGGGGCGACCCCCACACGGTGCGCGCCCCGCGCGGGTGTCAAATCTATATCCCCCGTCCGCTCTGCCTCGCCTGCGATGCCAGCGGGTGCAATTGCGTGGCCCTTCAGCCTCCCCCAGCCGAGTACGACCCTCAAGCCGTCGAGACGGAGGTCTTGGCCTTCTGGACCCGCGAACGCATCCTCGAACGTTCCGTGAAGGAGCGGGCAGGCTTCCCCAAGTTCGTGTTCCTCGACGGGCCCCCCACGGCCAACGGGTTGCCCGGTTCCCACCACGTCATCGCGCGGGCGCTCAAGGACCTCTTCCCCCGCTACAAGACCATGCAGGGTTTCGAGGTCGAGCGCCAGGGCGGCTGGGACTGCCACGGGCTCCCGGTCGAAATCTCCGTCGAAAAGGAACTCAAGATTTCCGGAAAGGGCGAGATCGAGAAGTACGGCATCGCGCGCTTCAATGCACTCTGCCGCGATTCCGTCTTCCGCTATGTCGCCGAGTGGCGCAAGATGACTGAGCGGATGGCCTACTGGGTCGACCTCGAGCACCCCTACGCGACCCTCGACAACGCCTACATCGAGTCCGAATGGTGGGCACTGAAGCAGATCCACTCGAAGGGGCTACTCTTCAAGGGGCTCAAGGTGAACCCCTACTGCCCGCGCTGCGGCACGACGCTCTCGTCCCACGAGGTGGCCCAAGGGTACGAAGAGGTCGAGGACCCGTCGGTTTACCTGCGCTTCCCCGTTAAGGAGGCGCGCGACGGCCCCCCGCGCTCGATCCTCGCCTGGACGACGACCCCCTGGACGCTGCCCTCGAACGTCGCGCTCGCCGTCCACCCCGACCTCGACTACCTCGAGATCGAGCAGAAAGGCGAGCGCCTCGTGCTCCTCGAGTCCCTCGCAAAGGGCTCGCTGAAGGGCTTTTTCAAAGTCATTTCGAAGTTCAAGGGGAAGGACCTGGTCGGCCTCTCGTACGAGCCGCCCTTCACCTTCGTGCCCCTGCCGGAGGGCGCGCAGGGGTACCACCAGGTCTATGCGGCCACCTTCGTGAGCCACGAGGAAGGCACGGGCGTCGTCCACATCGCCCCCGCCTTCGGCGAGGACGACGCGGAACTTGCCCGCGAGAAGGGGCTTCCCGTCCTGCGCCCCGTCGACGGCGCGGGCCGCTTCCTCGCCGCGGAAGGCGGCCCCGTCGCGGGGATGTTCTTCAAGGACGCCGACCCCCCGCTCCTTGAGATCCTGAAGAAGAGCGGGCGGCTCTACCGCCTCACGAAGCACAAGCACTCCTACCCGTTCTGCTGGCGCTGCGAGGCCCCCCTCATGTACTACTCGACGGACTCGTGGTACATCGGGATGTCGCGCTTGCGGGCGCAGATCAAGGAAGTGAACGGCGAGGTCACGTGGTACCCCGAGTCCTACAAGTGGGGGCGCTTCGGCGACTTCCTCGAGAACCTGAAGGACTGGGCGCTTTCGCGCGAGCGCTACTGGGGCACGCCGCTCCCGATATGGCGCTGCGCGCAAGGGCACGAGTTTGTCGCCGGGTCCTTTGCCGAACTCAAGGAGCGCGCACCGTCGATGGCGGCGGACTTCGACCCCCACCGCCCTTCGATCGACGAGCTCCACGTGTCCTGCAAGGACTGCGGCGCCCGCATGGCCCGCGAACCCTACGTGATCGACACGTGGTTCGACTCGGGGTCCGCGCCCTTCGCCCACTTTCACTACCCGTTCGAGAACAAGGAGAAGTTCGACCTGAACTTCCCCGTCGACTTCATCGCGGAGGGCGTCGACCAGACCCGCGGCTGGTTCTACTCGATGATGGCCATCTCGACGGCCATCTGGGGGCGCCCGGCCTACCGACGCGTCCTCGTGAACGGCCTCGTCCTCGACAAGGACGGCCAGAAGATGTCGAAGTCCAAGGGCAACGTCGTCGACCCCTGGGAGATCTTCAACGCCGAAGGCGCCGACGCGATGCGGTGGTACCTCTTCACCCAGTCGCCGCCTTGGGTCGACAAGCGGTTCGACCGCAAGTTCGCCTACGAAGCAATCTCGAAGTTCCTCCGGCCCTACTGGAACTGCTACGCGTTCCTGGCGACCTACGGAGCCATCGAGGGGTTCGAACCGGACCGGCCCCGGCCGGGCGCCGCCGGCCTGCCGCCCCTCGACCGCTGGCTCATCTCGCGCCTCGACAAAACGATCGGAGCGGCAACTGAGGCCCTGGAAGCCGTCGAGCCCCAGCGCGCGGCCCGGGCCATCGAGGACTTCGTCGTGGTAGACCTCTCGAACTGGTGGATCCGCCGCTCCCGCGACCGCTTCTGGGCCGAGGGGTGGACGGCCGACAAGGAAGCCGCCTACGCGACGCTCCTCGAGGCCGTCCACGCCGTCACCCGGCTTGCCGCCCCGTTCGCGCCCTTCGTCACGGACAAGGTGTTCCGGGGCTTGCGCGGCGCGTCGGAGCCGATCTCCGTGCACCTCACGCGTTGGCCCAAGCGCAATGCCGCGCTCGTTGACGAAGGCCTCGAGAGCGAGATGGCCCGCCTGCGCGCCTTCGTGGAGGCCGGCCACCGGCTGCGCGACGAGGGCAGCGTGAAGACCCGCCAGCCCCTCAAGGAGGCCGTCCTCGTAATGCCCGAGGACGCCTGGAAGCGCCTCGAGCCCCTCCTGCCGCTCCTCCAAGACGAACTCAACGTGAAGGCGGTCCGCCGCGCGGCTTCCAAGGACCCGTTCCTGTCGCGCACCTTCCACATCCCGATCGCCAAGCTCGGCCCCCGCTTCCGCGGGGACGCAAAGGCCATCGCGGAGGCCGCCGAGTCCGTCCACCCCGAACGCATTGCCGCGAACATCGACGCCCGGAAGCCCGTCAACCTCGAATACGGCCCCACCCGCAAGCAGGTCGAACTCCCCGCCGAGTACTTCGAGGTGAAAGCGGAGCCGAAGGCCCCTTGGGCGGTCGCCCACCTCGATAAGGAGGGCCTTGTCCTCAACCTGGAGCTTACGGAGGACCTCAAGGCCGAGGGGCTCGCGCGCGAGGTCATCCGCTGCGTCCAGCGCACGCGCAAGGAGGCCGGCCTCAAGATCGAGGACCGCATCGAGCTCGCCCTCGACCTCGACGAGCCTGGCTGGAAGATGCTCGAAAGACACCTCCCTTGGGTCTCCAAGGACACGCAGGCCACGCAGGTCGTCCGCGCCCGCCTGGAGGGGGCCCGCGAGTGGGACCTCGACGGCCAGAAGCTGCGCGTGCAGGTGTCCCGCGCGGGCTGATGCCCCCCAAGCTGCCGCTGAGTCCGCTGAGAATTTCGCCGCCTCCAATTAGACACATGTCCGCTCCCCGCGTCCCGATTTGCCCCGCAATCCAACGGACGCACGACCCGGCGATGGGGAGTTTTATTACGCGCCTTACGTACTGCCAGCCGGCGATCGTCCTGACCTTCGACGTTTCGAAACACTTTTCCGACCGGGCCAACCAGATGACGGCCTCCGAGATCCGGGAACTCCTCAAGGTCACCCAGCGGCCGGGGATGATCTCCTTTGCCGGCGGCCTTCCGAACCCTGAGTCCTTCCCGATCGAGATCATCGGGAAGATCGTCGAGCAGGTCCTGCGCGAGCACGGCGCCGAGGCCCTCCAGTACGGGTCGACCGAGGGGCTGCCGCAGCTGCGCCAACTCCTATGGGAGAAGCACGCGCGCGAGGACAGTGCGAACGAAGGGGACTCCGTCATGCTCTCGAACGGCGTCCAACAGGGGCTCGATATGATGTCGCGCATTACGATCAACCAGGGCGACGCCGTCGTCCTCGAGGCGCCGTCCTACCTGACGGGCGGCATGGCCTTCCGCACGTACGGCTGCGAGATCTTCTCGGTCGACCTCGACGACGGAGGCATCCGCATCGACCTGCTCGAGGAGACGCTGGCGGGCCTGCGCCACCTCGGCCGCATCCCGAAGTTCCTCTACCTCACGCCGACCTTCCACAACCCCGCTGGCGTCACGATGGACCTGAAGCGGCGCCGGCAGGTCATGGACCTCGCCTACGAGTTCGACCTGCTCGTCGTGGAAGACGACCCCTACCACATGCTGAACTACGACAAGATCGAGGTGCGCAACCTCAAGTCCCTCGACGAGGACAACCGCGTGATCTACTTCTCGTCCTTTTCGAAGATCCTCTCGCCGGGCCTGCGCCTCGGCTACGCGATCGGCCAGAAGGACCTCATCAACAAGATGGTCCTCGCAAAGCAAACGGCGGACCTCTGCACGAACACCCTCTCGCAGTTCATCGCCTACGACTACCTCGCGGAGGGCTACCTCGACGGGCACATCGAGAAGATCCTCACCCTCTACCGCAGGAAGCGCGACATCATGGTGAAGGGGCTTTCCGACAACATGCCCGAGGGCGTCAGGTGGACGCACCCGGCGGGCGGCATGTTCCTTTGGGCGACCTTCCCGGAGGGCATCGACACGCGCGCGATGTTCCCGAAGGCGGCCGAGCAGAACGTCGCCTATGTGCACGGCCGCTCGTTCTACTTCGACGGCCGCGGCGCGAACCAGGCGAGGCTGAACTTCTCGCACGCCTCCGACGAGAACATCAAGGTCGGTATCGAGAGGCTCAGCGCCGTGACGCTCGAGGAGCTCGCGCGCGTTCGCGCGGAGAAGAAAATCGTCGCGTGACTCGAGGCTCAGGCGACGACCTCGAAGAGTGCGTTGAACGGGCTGTTGAGCTCGACGCGCCGCACGGCCGAGAAGCCAGCCCTCTGGGCGTAGTCCCGCACGACCGCCTCGTGGAGCCCGGCGGTCCCCAGGCCCTCGCCGCCGCGGCCGATTGCGATCGACATGCAGAAGAACGTGCTCCACCCGTAGAAGAGCGCGCCGAGCGGCCCGATGTTCCCCTCGAGCGTGGGCGCTCCGTTGACCTCGAGCAGGACGAATGTGCCGCCGGGGGCAAGCGCACGGCGGACGTGCTCGAAGACCCGGGAAGGGTGCGCCGTGTCGTGAACCACGTCGAACGCCGTAATGATGTCGTAGCTGCCGGGGACGCCTTTCGTGAGGTCGCTCACCTCGAAGCGGACGCGGTCGGCGACACCCTCGGCCTTGGCAAGCGCATTGGCCCGCTCGACGGAAGGCGCGTGGATGTCGAAGCCGACGAACGTGGACTTCGGGAACGCCTGGCCGAGGCGAACCATCGCTTTGCCGCCGCCGCTGCCGAAGTCCGCCACACGGGCCCCTCCCTCCAGCCGAGCTTTCACCTTGGGCATCAGCGGGACCCATGCATGGACGAGCAGATTTTCATGCCACATGTCGTTGCCGCGCTGCTCGCCCTTCCAAACGTCCTCGCCGTATCGTTCGGCGGCCACGCCTTTGCCGTCTCGGAAGGCCGCGGCAACCGGTTCATAGACCTGCATGAGGCCGCCGAATTGCTGCAGGACACCCCCGAGGAAGTCGGAGCCTCCCTCCCTTGCAAGGACCTCGGCATGCTCGGGCGGAAGGGAGAATCGGCCGGTTGACGGATCATGGGTGAGGTAGCGCGCGCAGGTTAGCAGGCTTGCCCATTCGCGCAGGTAACGCTCCGACAAACCGGTCCGCTTCGCGAGCGCGACGCTGGTCTGCGGACCGTGCTCGTCGAGCGCCTTGAAAAGTCCGTGGCGGTCGCCGATGCCGCAGGCCATCACGGCAAACGTGCCGGCGCCGTCCCCGAGCACCTTACTCGCAAAGGCGTCCGTTTTCGCGCGATCTGCTTGTGCTGCGTCCATGAGGGAGGAAGTCCCCCCGCCAGCCCATAAGCCTTCTTTTTTTTTGGAGGGGGACCCCGCGCCCATCGTCTAGGGCGCTTGCAAGCGCTTGGGCGGCCGCCGCATGCGGGGGCCGTATTCGTGGCGGCCGATCGTCGCCTTGCCGCGAGACGCCTGGACCCGCGCATAGCCGGTCATCGAGGACATGACCTTGAACCCGAGGAGGTCGCGGTAAAATCGCAGCGCTCGCTTCGCGTCCTTCACGTAGAGCATCGCGTGGTTGAAGGCGAGGTCGGATTTTGGCATAAGCCCCACCTGGCCTGCGGGGAAGATAAGGGATTCGGGGGCGGAACGTTAAGCTGATGGCTCGGGAGGCCTTGGGATTGAAGACGCCCCGCGCCCAGGCCGAATGCGCCTCATTGATTGGATGGCCCCGAAACGCGTTAACTAAGGTTCGAGCCGAAAAGTTAGGTAATTCTGGCCGTTGGGACGCTTGGCAAAGGGACCTTAGGCAAGGACGGCCAAAATAGGGGATCCGCCTGAGGAGGCATACGCGAAAGGAACCGACCGCGATGCGTGTCCTCGGTGAGACCCCAGAGCACCCAGGCGGTCCTCGACGAAGAGGCCTGATCGTTCCAAGGCCTGCGCACGGCGCCCTGGCTCGCGCCCCTTCGCGCCCGCCAATGGTTATATAGCGCCGCCGAAATCGCCGCTCGATGGCCGAAGAGATGGTCTCGCCGACCTACCTGAAGTGGGTCTACGCGTTCACGCTCATCCTCGGCGTGGGCTTCTACTTCACCTGGGGCTTCGCGTTCAATGCCTTCTTTGACTTCGCGAACTACACCGTCACGGTGATCCTCGTCTTCACGGGGCTCTTCGGGACCTCCCTCTACCGCGAGCTCGAGAAAGAGAAGGCGAAGGCCATCGCCGCCCGCGAGTGATTCGCGCGGCCCCTCAGTACGTCTTCGCGACGAGCGCCGGCTTCGGCGAAGGTTTGCCGCACACGATGCAGGTCTTCGGGATAGGCATCCCCTCAGGGAGCGCGCCAGCCTCGTGGGTGCCGAGCACGTGGGTGTCGGCTTCCTGCTCGACCTTCTTGCCGCAGGCCTCGTCGCCGCACCAGCCAATGAGCGAGACGCCGTCGTGCGCCCTTACCTCGCCGATCCCGTGGGCGAGGCGCACCGCGTCCTCGATAATCTGCCGCGCCTTGCCGAGCATCCGCTCGCGCAGGAACTCGAACTCCTCCCGCACGGCCTCTTTGAGCCGCGTCCGCTTGTGCGTGTTCTTGCCGCCGGTGTCGCGCGGGACGATGACGACGGTCCCCTCCTTGAGGTCGCGGGGGCCGACCTCGATGCGCAGGGGCACGCCCCGCAGCTCGTGGTCGAAGTACTTCGCGCCCGGCCGCATGTCGCGCAGGTCCGCCTCGGCCCGCAGGCCGTCGGCCTTCAGCTCGGCGACGATTTGGCGCGCGGCCTCGAGCGGCTCCTCCTTCGAGTCCTTCGTCAGGATGGGGATTACGACGACCTGGACGGGCGCGATGGAGGGCGGCATCACGAGCCCCTTGTTGTCCCCGTGGATCGCCACGATCGCGCCCATCAGGCGTTCGCTCATCCCATAGGTCGTCTGGTGCACGTACTTCCGCGAGCCGTCGGCGTCCTCGTACGTGATGTTGTAGGGCCTAGAGAAGTTCTCCTTGTAGTGGTGGATCGTCGCCACTTGGAGGGTCCGGCCGGTCGGCGTGATCGTGTCGGCCCCGAGCGAGTAGAAGGCGCCGGCGAACTTGTCCCAGTCGGGCCTGCGGTTCACGAGGTAGGGGAGCGCGAGCTCGCGGGCAAGCGCGGCCCAAATCTCCATGTCCTCGCGCACCTGCGCCTCGGCGGCCTCGAAGTCCTTCTGCGCCGTGTGGCCTTCGAAAAAGTGGATCTCGCGCACGCGAATGAACGCGCGCGTCATCTTCGTCTCGTACCGGAACGTGTTCACGATCTGGAAGACCTTGAGCGGCAGGTCCGCGTGGCTCCTCACCCACAGCGCGAACATCGGGTACATCGCGGTCTCGGAGGTGGGCCTAAGCAGCAGGCGCACGTCGAGCTTGTTCTCGCCGCCGTGGGTGACCCAGTAGACCTCCGCGCCGAACCCCTTGATGTGGTCCTCTTCCTTCTTGAATTCCGTCTCAGGGATAAGCAGGGGGAAGTTGACCTCCTTGTAGCCGCGCGCTTCGCAGAGGCCGCGAGTGATCGTGTCGGTGAGGAGCATGGCCTTCCAGCCGTAGGGCGTCCAGACGTTCATGCCCTTGACCGGGTAGCGCTTGTCCGTGAGCCCGGCCTTCTCGACGATGTCGTTGTACCAGGCGAGGAAGTCCTCTTCTTTGCGCATGTCAAGGCCCCCTTAAGGCGCGGGGAGGCAGGCCGCGCTTCTTAACCGTTATTGCGCGCCTCCCCCGCGCCGGGGCGGGGCCAAAGGATTATGTGCAACTTGAAGCCAGTAGGGGCTGGCTGAGGTCCCATGTGCGCCTACTGCTACGCCGCGCTTGGCAGTTTCGTGGGCAGCGTGGCGCTTGCCAAAGCCGGCGGGCTTGCCGTCGCGAAAGTCGCCATCGTGGGCTTCGTTTCGCACTACATCCTGCTGAGGCGCTAGCGCCCGAAGCGCCCGGCGCCCCCAAGAAGGGGCGGCGGAGGGGCCGACAAGGCGCGCGCTGCCCCGCACCCTGCTTCGCGCTCAGAGATGGCCGACAACGGGCGACAGCGCGCCGTTCAAGGTGAGCACAAGCAGCGCGACGGCAACCGCAAACCCTAGCGCAATCACAACGCGCCGGCTCCGCAGGTCGTGGCTGGGCGAACGGTCGATGAGCGGCACGGCGAGCAGCCCGAGGAAAAATGCGAGCGTCGCCGGGAAGATCCACTGAAGGCCGAGGTAGTTCTCGACTCCGTAGAGCCAGAGGAACGGCCACGGCGGCTTCGTGACCTCGATCCCGGCGATGGGCTCCGGCCCAATCGGTGCGGGGAAGAGCAACGAGAGGAGGAGCACGATGCCGATGACAGCCCCCCCGTAGAGCAAGATCTTCTTCAGGTGCTCGGCGAAGGGCACGAGTTTCTCCGACGGCCGTTCCGCCCCTTCCGAAGCACTCTCGGGGAGCGGCGAGATCTTGTGGTGCCGGATGAGGTAGAAGTGCCCGATGAGCAAGGCGCCGAAGGCCATGGGGATCAGGCTGATGTGGAGGCCGTAAAGGCGCACGAGGATGTGGACGCTCGCGAAGTAGGACCCCGAAAA
This sequence comes from Thermoplasmata archaeon, assembly GCA_041487695.1. Taxonomy (GTDB): domain Archaea; phylum Thermoplasmatota; class DTKX01; order DTKX01; family DATEUP01; genus DATEUP01. The sequence continues at coordinate 19,334 of JBGPNV010000022.1, forward strand.
CCAACTGCCAAGGCCCGAGAGCATCTGCGCAATCTCTTGGTTGTGTTCGAGGGCCTCGAAACCCTCCTGGTCCCACTTGAGCAC
>JBGPNV010000023.1:0-18849 GCA_041487695.1 Thermoplasmata archaeon
CGAGTTGCGTGGGATCGCCACGTTCATGGGCAAACATAAGGCCCCAAAGGGCTGGGTTGTCTCGCGCGACCGAGAGGAGGTCCACGAGGTCGAGGGTGGGCGCGTCCAAGTGGTCCCTGCTTACAGGTTCCTTCTTGACCCGCCACGGTGGGCGGAGCCGGGCCTCACGACCCCCTGAGGGGCCTGTAGGTCGGCGCGGCGCTCGCCGCCAGTTTCGCCTTCGTGACCTCAACGAGCCCGCCCTTCCTGTTCGGGTTTGACGGGGTTGGTTCCTGTCTCAACGCCTCGGCGGTTTTGTCGAAGGCGCGTCCAATAACGACGTGTCTCGCAGTTTGCCCGCGGAGGCGGCGTCCCAGAAACCGACGCCGCCTTCAATGAACTTCGCAATCGGAATAGGCTCGCCCCATTCGTCCGCAACGTCGAGGCTATCGAACCAAAGGCGCACCTCAAGGGATTTCGGTTGAAACAACTCTCCCTGGAAAAGGTCCAGAGTGTGCGATCCGCGCCCATCACCCGACTGCCAATCAAGGCTTGGTTGCCCTTTCCACCGGTTGTATAGCTTGGCGTCCGCAACGTCGAAGAACTCCCAACCGTAGATCTCACGCCCGCCGAAGCTTCTCACGACTTCGTCAAGTTCATCGAGCCGGAAGGGGCGAACCGTCCGCCTTGCGAGGCGAACGGGCGCGCTGGGATCCGCATCTTCCACGTGGCATGCCCGGACCCTTCGGACGCCGGAAAGGAGGAGTTGGACCCGAACATCGTGCGCGACGCCAAGCGGGTACGTTGTGGGGACATTGAAAGTCGCCTTTGCACGGCAAGCTTGCGGATCTACCTCCAGGCCCAGAAACGAGGACTCGTTTAGGGCCACGCCGAGCCCGTCTGGGATATCCGGACTCAGGTCCACGGCAATTCACCCGATTCATGGCGAGTTCAGAGACGAACGGGCTCGGGGCTATTGCCTGACACGCCCATTATTGCCTAAACGGAAGTCGCCTGCGAAGCGAGCTTCGCCTTCGTGACCTCGACGAGCCCGCCCTGCTTGAGGATGTGCTGGATGTTCGGCGGCAGGGCCTCGGCTTTGAGCGACTTGCCCGTCGTCAGGTTCTTCACGACCCCCGAGTCGATGTCGACTTCGAGTTCCTCGCCGTCCTTGAAGGCGGCGCCGACCCCCGGGCAGACCATGACCGGCAGCGCGATGTTGATGCTGTTCCTGAAGAAGATCCGCGCGAAGCTCTCGGCGAGCACGACCGAAATCCCCACCGCCTTGATCGAGACCGGCGCCGACTCGCGCGACGACCCGCAGCCGAAGTTGTGGCCGCCGACGATCACGTCGCCAGCTTTCGCTTTCTTGGACGCCCAGTCGGGGTCGTAACCCTCCAGGCAGTGTTTTGCAAGCTCACTCTTGTCGAGGACCGTGAGGTACTTGCCGGGCATGATCTGGTCGGTGTCGACGTTGTCGCCGAGGCGGTGGACGCGGCCCTTGTACACGACCGGGAATTTCGAGGGGTCGGTCACGGGGGTCCCTCCTTCAGGCCGACGGCACGGCGACCTTCTTGCCGATCGTCCGGGGGTCGGTGATCTCGCCGTAGAGCGCGGAGGCCGCCACAACGGCGGGGGACGCCAGGTACACCTGGCTCTCGCGGTGGCCCATCCGCCCGGGGAAGTTGCGGTTCGAGCTCGAGATCGCGACCTCCGTCTTGCCGATCTTGCCGATGTGGCCGCCGAAGCAGGCGGAGCAGGACGAGACGGTAAACACGGCGCCCGCGTCCGTAAAGACCTCGATGAGCCCCTCCTTCAGCGCCTGGTTGTAGGTCGAGGTGGACGCCGGCGAGATGATGACGCGGCACGAGGGCGCAACCTTTTCGCCCTTCAGGATCTGCGCCGCGATCCGCAGGTCCTCGATGCGGGCGTTCGTGCAGGAGCCCACGAAGGCCTGGTCGAGTTTGACGCCGAGCACCTCGGAAATTCCCTTCACGTTGTCCGGGGAGTTCGGGCAGGCGAGCTGCGGCTCCATCCCCGTGACGTCGAAGGCGATTTGCTCCTCAAAGACCGCGTCCTCATCGGAGACGGGGAAGGGGTTGCGCAGCTCCCGCCGGTAGCGCCCGGTGAGGTACATGCGCGCGACCTCGTCGCCCGCGATGATCCCGGTCTTCGCGCCAAGCTCCGTGGTCATGTTGCATACCGTGAGGCGGTCGGGCACGGGCATACGCTTGATCGTGTCGCCGACAAACTCGAGCGCCTTGTAGCGGCCGCCTTCACAAGTGAGGAGCTTCGCGGTGCGCAGGATGACGTCCTTCGCGTAGACGTGCTCGCCGAGCCGCCCGCTTACCTCGACCTTGAAGTTCGTGGGCACGCGCATCCAGAGCTCGCCGGTCGCCCAGATCGACGCAATTTCCGTAGGCCCCACGCCCGCGGCAAACGCGCCGAGGCCCCCGCCCATGTTCGTGTGCGAGTCCGAGCCGATGATCACGTCCCCGGGGGCTTCCCAGCCCTCCTCCGCGAGCATCTGGTGGCAGATGCCGTGGCGCCCGATGTCGTAGAAGTGCTTGATGCCGACCTCTCTCACGAACTTCCGGATGTCCGCGTGCATCTGGACGGCGCCGTCTGTCGACGCGGGGACCCAATGGTCGAGCACGATCATGACACGCTCGGGGTCCCAGACCTTCGTCGCGCCCATCTTGCGGAATTGCGGCGCCGCTTGCGCGGTCGCTTCATGGCCCATCGCCGTGTCGACCTTCACGTCGACGATGTCGCCGGGCTTCACGTGCGACTTCCCGGAGTGGGCGGCCAGAATTTTTTCTGCAAGAGTCATTCCGACCATGGGGAATTCGCCTACTGGCGGGCCAGGATTTGGGGGCCTTGTCTTTGCAGAAACGCTTTTCGCTTAAGTAGTCTGGCCCCGGAGCGCGGACCCCGAGCCGCGGGCCGACCTCCGGAAGACCTACTCCGCGGGCAAGATGTTGTGATTCGTCCGGAAGAAGTTCGCGCCGTCCCACACCTTCTTCACGTTCGCAAGTCTCTCGTGGTTTTCGCGGTACGCGTCGCCCATCCGCCCCTGGACCTCGTCCTCGGTGAGGAAATTGACGTAGACGCCGCCCGTCGAGAAGGGACGGAGCGCCTTCCAGGTCTCGCGGGCCCAAGCAATGTTAGCCTCGCCTGGCCCCTCGTCCCACGCCGCCTGGATGTTCAGGTTGAATGCGGCGTCCCGGTTGCCCACGGCCGTGGCACCGGCGGGCAGTTCGGCGATGGCCCCGCCGACCTGGAAAAAGGCCATGAGGCAGTGCGGCGTCGGGACGAGTTTTGCCCGCTCGAGGAACTTGTCGACAAGTCCATCGGCGATCTCGCCCACCCATTCGGACTTCCAGTAGTATTTTCGCCCGTTGGGCTGTGTTGCGTCGAGCAGCGTCTGGAGGTCGGCATAGTTGCGCTCGATGAGGATGTCGGCAATCGGCTTGCCAAACGCCTTGAGGGGCGCCAGGTCCTTGACCGCGGCGTCCAGAGTGCCCGTGTGGCAGGCGAGGATCCCGGCCACATGCTTGCCGTGCCACTCCTTGGGCACCCACGGAGCCGGGGGGGCCCTGCGGGCGATGAAGACAAGCGTGAGCTCGCGCGGCGCCTTGGAGGCCACCTTACGGTACAAGCCCAAGACCGCCTTGGCCTCGTCAAACGGGTAGAGGAGGATTCCGCCCCACACCCGAGGGCCAATGGCGTGGAGCTTGAACTCGAAGGCCGTGACGATGCCGAAGTTGCCGCCTCCCCCGCGCAGCCCCCAGAAGAGGTCCGGGTGCTCGTGCTCGCTTGCCCGCACGACGCGCCCGTCTGCTGTGACGACCTCAGCCGAGAGCAAATTGTCCGAGGCCCAACCATACTTGCGCGTGAGGTAGCCAAAACCCCCGCCGAGCGTGAGGCCCGCAAGCCCTGTCAGGGAGACGAAGCCGAGGACGGTGGCGAGCCCATGCACCTGCGTCTCGCGGTCGAGGTTCCCGAGCGTGCACCCGGCCTGGGCGGTCGCCTTGCGGCCAGCGACGTCGACGACGACGCCTTTCATCAGAGTCAGGTCGACCATGACCGCGCCGTCCCACACCGCGAGCCCCGCGATGTTGTGGCCGCCCGCGCGGACGCAGACGAGCAGCTTCGACTCGCGCGCGAACCGCACGGTCTCCAGGACGTCCGCGGTGCCCGTGCACTTCACGATGAGGGCGGGGCGCCGCTGGATCATCCCGTTCCAAATGGCTCGCGCTTGCTCGTAGGCCGGTTCCTCCGGCAGCAGGACCGGGCCGCGCACCCTTGCGCGCAGCCGCGCAAGCGCCGCATCGTCCAAGGAAACCGTTGCACCTTCAACCGTCTTCACGAGCAATGCCGCCATCGTTTCAGGTCCCTTTTTCCGCCTCGGGCGGACTTTGAAGGGAGCGTGCCCCGTCCATATAACGAAGGAGGTTGCAGGGCGTGGAGGCCCCGGCCGGATTCCTTGGCGCGGCGCCAGACCCCCGGAAGCGCAGGGTCCGGGGAAAAGGCCTTCAAGCGGCATGTTTTCCCGAGGGCTGCGGAGGGCGGGGGGTGGGCCACTTTGAGTTCGAGATGCGCTCGCCGCTCGCCCGCGAGAAGCTCTTCCCCTGGTACACGGACTTCTCCGAGCACGACTCGGAGCTTAGCCAAAAGTACGGCACCGGCTCGCTGCTTGCGCGCAGCGTGCGCCACACCGATGACGGCCACATCATCTGCGAGCAGCGTTTCAAGATCGGGCGCAAGGAGATTCCCGGCCAGGTCCGCCTCACCCTCCACCCCGAGAACTTCACGTACGAGGCCGAGTTCGATGTCGGCGAACTTGTCTCGCAACAGCGCCTCTACGAATTCCGGGAAGACGCGGGTGGCACGATGGTCCATGTGAAGGTGGACTACACGCCCAAGGCGCCCCTCATCAAGTTCGTTAACGCGCTGGGGATGTACAAGCGCATCGACCTCAAGGAGAGCCGGCGCACGATGGATGGCTACTTGAAGGCCGCCGAGGCCGAGCTTGGCGGCGGCGCCTGACGGCGCGCTCGCCTAAGGCATTCGGGCCGGCGACCACCCTCAGGGGACACCCCTTTGCAGTTTCATCGCCTCCGTCACGACCGCGCTGGTCTCCGTGAATTCGTGCAGGTGGAAGCGCAGCTCCGCCTTCTCGTTGGGGCGCGTGTCGATGAGCGCCGACATACGCAGCGCGAGGTCGGCCATTCCCTCAAGCGGCGCCTCAGCGCCCTCCGCGTGACCCATCAGCACCGCGCCAACGTAGCGCGACGCTTTCACATCGTACTCCGCAAGGCGGGCGCGCAGGTCAACGAGTTCCCTGCCGTTCGAGGTGCTCGGCGGCATGCGCCCCATGTGCGCCTCCCAGCGGCGGCGGATCGCTTCGCGTTTGGCGCTTTGCTCGTCGGCCTTCCGCTCCTGCGCTGACTTGCGGTGGAAGAGGCCCATTTCGCGCCCCCGCCCTACTTGCGCTTCTGCAGCCCGACCTTGGCCGCCAGCTGCCAGAACTCCCGGTCCGACACGCCGCGGCGCAGGTGTTCGTGCTCGTGGTGCTTGCGGATGTACTCGCGGTAGTCCGCCTTCGTCTTGCCCTCTGCGACCTGCTTGATGAGCTCCGTGAGCTTCTGGACCTGCTCCGGCGTGCCGGCGACCTCGTGGTCCTTGAGCTTCTCCTCGACTGAGGTCGTCCCCGTGTGCTTGCCGAAGACGAACTCGCGCTTGCGCCCGATCATCTCCGGCATGATGGGTTCGTAGGTGAGCGTGTGCTTGAGGATCCCGTGCGTGTGGATCCCCGATTCGTGGCTGTAGGCGTTCGTGCCCACGAGAGGCTTCTGGGCCGAAAGGGGGATCCCCGTCAGCTCTTCGATGCGCTTGGAGACCTCGTAGACCTTCTCGATCTTGATCCCCGTCTCCTTGCCGTAGAGGACCTCGAGGGCCATGATCATCTCCTCGAGGGAGGCGTTGCCCGCCCTCTCGCCGATCCCGTTCACGCACCCGTGGGGGATCTCGACGCCCTCCTCCATCGCCGCGAGGGTGTTTGCGACAGCCATCCCGAAGTCGTTGTGGCCGTGCCAGGAGAGCTGGATGGGCTTCACGCGCTTCTTGAATTCGCGGACAAACCACTTGGCCGTCGATGGCGTGCAGACGCCGACCGTATCGCAGATGACCGCGCGCTTGGCCCCCGCGTCGATCGCGGCGTTGTAGAGCTCCGCCACGAAGTCGAGGTCGGCGCGCACGGTGTCCTCCGTGACGAAGCAGCGCTCGATGCCGCGCTCCTTCGCGTACTCGATCGACTCGACCGCCGCGTTGAGGCACTGCTCGCGGGTCATCTTGAGTTTGTACTTGAGGTGGAGGTCCGACACGGCGATGAAGATCGAGGTCTCGTCGGCACCCGCGTCCACGCAGGCGTCAATGTCACGCTTCACGGCGCGGGAGGCCGCGAGGATGACCGCGTTGTGCGTCCCCTCCCTTGCGATCGCCTTGCACGCCTCGAATTCCTTGGGCGACACGACAGGGATGCCCACGTCCATGATCCCGACGCCGAGGTCGTCGAGCATCTTGGCAATCTCGACTTTTTCCTCCACGGTGAAAAAGAGGCCCGGAGTCTGTTCGCCGTCCCGCAGCGTTTCGTCCCAAAAGATGACCTTCTCGGGGAGGTGCTGGTGCGCGGCCTGGTCGAATACGTAGTTGTGGACAAGCGCCTTGCCGTTCTCGTCGAGCGGCGTGAGGCGGGTGCGGATGTTCGAGGCCACGGGCGCTCCTCGACTTTCCAGACCCTGCCAGATAGAAAATGCTATTGTAGGAGGGTGGACGGCGGAGCCCGTAGTCCCTCGGGGATTTGGAGCCGTGGAGGCAGGGCGCTTGGGCATGACAGGGAGGCCGCACGGCGAGGCTTGCCGAGTGGTCGGCCTTGGAGGGAAGGAGGGCCCGTTTCGCGGACCAACGGGTCAGGCTCGGCCGCGCGGCCGACCGCTTGGGGAGCTCCACCGGAAAGGGCGGTTGCGACCCCGGCCGGACTCGATTGTCCAAATTCGGACAATTGTGTCCAGGGAATGATTCAATCGGAACAGCACGTTTAAGTGCTAGACACCGATCGACGGCGCTTGCGCGTAGGATAAACGCGCGGACACTCTGGAAATGAAAAAGTGCAGCGTGGTCGGCGCGACCGGCTACACCGGCACGGAGCTCGTCCGTTTGCTCTCTGACCACCCCGAGGTTCGCCTCGTGGCGGCCACATCGCGGCATTTTGCCGGCAAGCGCTTCACGGAAATGTTCCCCCACCTTACCCAGCACATCAACGGCCTTACGTTTTCGGCGCCCGACCCCGAGACGCTCGCCCGCGAGTCGGACTGCGTATTCCTCGCAACCCCCCACGGAGTGTCCTCGGACATTGCCGCCGAGCTGCTCTCCCGCAACCGGGACCTCGTCGTGATCGACCTGTCGGCCGACTTCCGCCTCAAGGACCCCGCCGCCTACGCGGAGTGGTACGGCCACCCGCACACGCACCCCGAGCTGCTCGCCCAGGCCGTTTACGGGCTCCCGGAGATCGAAGGCGCCCACATCCGCGGCGCGCGCCTCATCGCGAACCCAGGCTGCTACCCCACCTCGGTCATCCTCGCGGTCGCCCCGCTCCTCAAGGCCCACCTCACGGACCCCTCCTCCATCATCGCGGACTCGAAGAGCGGCGTGACCGGCGCGGGCCGCGAACCCACGATGGGCACGCATTTCCCCGAGGTCAACGAGTCCTTGAAGGCCTATGGGGTCACGAAGCACCGCCACACGCCCGAGATCGAGCAGGAGTTGGCGGCCATCGCCGGCGTGCCCCTCTTCATCAACTTCACGCCGCACCTGCTGCCGATCAACCGCGGGATCCTCTCGACGGTCTATGCGTCGAACCCCAAAGGGCTCACGAAGGCCGAACTCCTCACCGTCTACCACGAGTTCTACAAGGCCGCGCCCTTCGTGCGCGTCTACGACCAGGGGCTCCCCGAGATCCGGCATGTCCGCGGCTCGAACTTCTGCGACATCGGCTTCGAGGTGGACACCCGGACGAAGCGCATCGTACTCGTCTCGGCCCTCGACAACCTGCTGAAAGGCGCGGCCGGCCAAGCGGTCCAGAACATGAATATCGCATTCGGTTTCCCCGAGACCGAGGGCCTGCGGGCCCCCGGCATTGGCGCCTGACGGCCAGAGGAGGAAGGAACATCACCCCCCCACCGTCGATTCCCGTCACGCGCGCTGGCGGCGTGCTCGATGTCCCCGGGTTCTTCTCCGGCGGCACGCATGCGGGGCTCAAGCGCAAGGGGCAGGACCTCGGGATCCTCTTCTCGGAGGGGCCGGCCGTCGCCGCAGGCGTCTTTACGACGAACAAGGCGCAGGCGGCGCCCGTCACCCTTTCGCGCGGTAACCTCGAGAGGAGCGCGCTCCACCGCGCGGCCGTCGTGAACTCGGGCTGCGCGAACGCCTGCACGGGCCAACGGGGGTGGAAGAACGCCCTCGAGATGGCCGACGCGACGGCCGACGTGCTCGGGGTCCGACCCCAGGAGGTCCTCGTGGCCTCCACGGGGCTCATCGGCAAGCAGCTCGACATGCGCAAGCTCCTCACGGGCATCGAGGACCTCGGGAGCCAGATCGCGTCCTCGCGCCCGAACCCGCGCTTCTCCAAGGCGATCATGACGACCGACACGCGCGAAAAGACCGTGTCGGCGACGGTCGACATCGGCGGGGCCGAGGTGACGATCGGCGGCGCGGCCAAAGGGTCCGGGATGATCCACCCGAACATGGCGACGATGCTTGGCTTCGTCGCGACGGACGCGGCCGTCTCGAAGGAAGTCCTGCGCGCGGCGCTGCGCGAAGTCACGAAGGACACGTTCAACATGATCTCCGTCGACGGCGACACCTCGACGAACGACTGTGTGCTGGCGTTTGCGAACGGCGAGGCCGACAACACGCGCCTCGAAAGGCCCTCGGGCCCGCACTTCCGGCAGTTCCAGTCGGCGCTCTACGCCGTATGCAAGGACCTCGCGCTCCAGATCGTGCGCGACGGCGAGGGCGCGACGAAGGTCTTCTCAGTCAAGGTGATTGGGGCGAAGCGCGAGCGCGACGCGCGGGCCATCGCGAAAGCCGTCGCGAGCTCGAACCTCGTCAAGTGCGCGGTCCACGGGTCGGACCCGAATTGGGGCAGGATCGTCTGCGCCGCGGGCTACGCCGAGGCCGACTTCGACCCGGCAAAGGCCCGCATTTCCGTTTCGAACGGCAGCGACGCTCACAAGGTCACGCTCTTCGAGCACGGGGAGCCGTCGAGGTTCGACGAGAAGGAAGCCCACGAGCTGCTCCAGAACGAGTGGGTCGCCCTCACCCTCGAAGTCGGGCGCGGCCGGGCACAGGCCGAGGCCTGGGGTTGCGACTTCTCGCACGACTACGTGACGATCAACGCGCACTACAGGACTTGAACACCGGGAGGTTGGGCCCATGGCATCGGCAAAGACACGCGCGCGGACAATCGAGAAGCTGCGGACGCTCCAGGTTGAGGTCGCCTACCCGCGGACGGCAAGGCTCGGGCTCCTCCAAGGGGAGACGGTCGTCGTCAAGTACGGCGGCCACGCGCTCTCAAGCGGCGGCCTGCCGGCCTTTGCCGCGGACGTCGCCTACCTCACGCGCGCGGGTGTGCGCGTCGTCGTCGTCCACGGAGGCGGCCCGGAGATTTCGGCGGAGATGGAGAGGGAGGGCGTCGAGCCCGCCTTCGTCCACGGCCACCGCGTGACCGACGAGGCCACACTCAAGATCGCCGAGCGCGTGCTCTCGGGGCGCGTGAACCGCGAGGTCGTCACCGCGCTCGAGCGGGCCGGCTGCCGGGCGGTCGGCATTTCGGGGCGCGACGGGTCGCTGCTTCGCGCGCGCTACCGCAGGCCCAAGGTCGTCGATGAGGCTGGACATGAGAAGACGGTCAACCTCGGCTACGTGGGGGATGTCGACCGCGTGAACACGCGGCTCTTGCAGCTCCTCCAGGGCGGGGGGTACACCCCCGTGATCGCGCCGATCGGGGTCACCGCAGGCGGCCAGTCGCTCAACATCAATGCCGACGCGGTCGCGGGGGCCGTGGCGGGGGCGCTCAAGGCGTCCTCTTGCGTGTTCCTCACCGACGTCGCCGGGATCTACAAGGACCCGGCAGACAAGCGCTCGCTGCTTGCGGCGGTGCGCTACCGCGAGGCCGAGGCGCTCATCACATCCCATGTCGTCTCCGGCGGGATGGTCCCGAAGGTCCAGGCGTGCCTCGATGCGCTCGCCTCGGGCGCGCGCGAGGCTCGCATCGCCGACGGTCGCGAGGGCCGCCCCGTCCTCGATGCGCTCCTGCCGGCCGAGCCGAAGGGCACCGCAATCTCGCCGTAGGCGACTCGCCCAACTTCAAGGAGAAAAACCCATGTCCAAAGCCGCGTCTGCACCGCCGGCGCAAGCGCCACCGCACGAGGGCGCCGTGGACGAGGCCCCGCTCATGCGGACCTACGCCCCGCCGGCGGTCACGCTCGTGCGCGGCCAAGGCATGGAGGTCTTCGACAGTGAGGGCCGGCGCTACCTCGACTTCATCGGCGGAATTGCGGTCGCGGCCACGGGCCACTGCCACCCCGCGGTCGTGAAGGCGATCGCCGACCAGGCGGGGACGCTCCTCCACGTTTCGAACCTCTACGGCATCGAACCCCAGCGGCAGCTTGCGCGCAAGCTCGCGCCCAAGGCGGGGCGCGACTTCCGGGCGTTCTTCTGCAATTCGGGCGCCGAGGCAAACGAAGCGGCGATCAAGCTCGCGCGCAAGTGGGGGCACCTCAAGGGCGTGGGCCAAGGCACCATCATCACCGCGGAGAATTCCTTCCACGGGCGCACTCTGGCCACGCTAGCGGTCACGGCTCAGCCGAAGTACCAGAGAGGATTCGAGCCCATGCCGGCGGGCTTCAAGTACGTCCCGTTCGGGGACCTCGAGGCGCTTTCAGCCGCCATCACGCCGGAGGTCACGGCAGTGCTCCTCGAGCCCATCCAAGGGGAAGGCGGCGTCCGCGTCCCCCCCGAGGGCTACCTGCAGGGCGTGCGCGACCTTTGCGACGCAAAGGGAATCCTCCTCATCCTCGACGAAGTCCAGACGGGCTGCGGGCGCACGGGCCGCTTCTTCGCCTATGAACACGCGGGCATCCGCCCCGACATCGTGACGCTCGCCAAGGCCCTCGGCTCCGGCGTGCCGATCGGCGCGTGCCTCGCGCGCGGCGAGGTCGCCGCCGCCTTCGAGCCGGGGAACCACGGCTCAACCTTCGGGGGCAACCCGCTCTCCTCGGCCGCCGCCCTTGCAACCCTCGAAGTCATCGACCGCGAGAGGCTCGCCGAACGCGCGGAGGCCATGGGCCACTACCTGCAGGAGCACCTCAAGGCGCTCCAAGGCCGCACGGCCGCCATCCGGGAAGTCCGAGGGATGGGCCTCCTCATCGGCGTCGAGTTCAACGAGCCGGTCGCCAAGGACCTCGTGAAGGCCATGCTCACCCACGGCATCCTCTCGAACGCAACATCGGACAGCGTGCTCCGGCTCGCCCCCCCGCTCATCCTCACCGAGCGCGAGGCGGACGCCTTCGTCGCAGCGCTCGAAGCGTGCCTCGCGCTCCACCCCACGGTCAAGTCAGGCACTTGTTGAGCGCCTTGAAGGCGGGCATCATATCCGATTCGGAAACAAGGAAGATGGTATCGGTATGGCAGGACATCACTTCGTTCAGGTTGATCCCGTCGCCCGCCAGCGCGTCCATCAGGTAGGCGATCACGCCCGGGGTGGCGGCAATCTCTTCCGGGGAAGTCACGCTCATCTCGACCAAGCCGCGGGTCATCTGGATGATGTCGCGCCGCGAGAGCATCTCGAGCATCTCCTCGACGATCACGTCGTCGCAGATCAGCGTGATGCCGTGCGAGCCCTGCACGATGCGGAAGAGGCGGCCGGCCTCGAAGTACTTGGCCGTGATGCGCCCGAGCTCCTTCATGATGTCGTAGGAGGGCCGCACGGTGATGATGGCCACCTTCGAATGGATCTCGATCTTCGACTTGCGGAGGATGGCCTTCACGGCGGCCTCCCGCGCGCGGGTGCCCGGCGGGACCATGTAGCGCCTGCAGGCGATGAGCGCCGCGTCCTCGCTCTTGACGTCCGTGTCGTGGACGATCTTGCGGGCAAGGGCCGACAGGTTGATGAGGTCCATCTGGAGGGCGTCGCGGATCGACGGGTGCGCGTCGATGTACTCGCGCACGCGGTGGGCTGCAGTCTCGCGCCTTTCGTCCTTCCTTTTTTGGCGGGCCAAGGGGCTCCCTCGGGAGCCGACTTGCCCGCAGGCTACATGTCTCTTTTGGGACAAAACTGACCGAGGCGGGACACATGCAACAAGCGACGAAGAAGGGGAACGGCAAGGCAAAAACCGCGCGCCAGAAGGTCGTGCTCGCCTATTCGGGCGGACTCGACACCTCCATCGCGATCCGCTGGCTTTCCGACACGTACAACGCGGATGTCGTGTGCGTCCTTGTCGACGTGGGCCAGCCCTCGGACGGGTTCCAGGCGGCGCTTTCCAAAGCTAAGAAGATTGGCGCGGTCGCGGCGTACGGCATCGACGCCCGCGAGGCGTTCGCCCGCGACTACATCGCGCCGGCGATTTACGCCAACGCCCTCTACGAGAAGCACTACCCGCTTGCGACGGCGCTTGCGCGCCCGCTCATTGCGGCGAAGCTCGTCGAGGTCGCCCGCAAGGAAGACTGCATGGCCGTCGCCCACGGCTGCACGGCGAAGGGGAATGACCAGGTACGCTTCGAGGTCTCGATCCAGGCGCTTGCGCCCGACCTCAAAGTGATTGCCCCGGCGCGCGAGTGGGTCTACACGCGCGAGGAAGGCATCAAGTGGGCCGAGGAGCGCGGGATCCCCGTGCCGGTTTCGAAGAAATCCCCGTATTCCGTGGACGAAAACCTCTGGGGCCGCTCGGCAGAGTCGGGCATCCTGGAGGACGCCAACGAGGAGCCGCCGGAGGACTGCTACGGGTGGACCGTCTCGGCCGAGGCTGCGCCGGACAAGGCGCGCTACCTCACGGTCACGTTCCGCGCGGGCATCCCCGTCGCGCTCGACGGCTCTGCCATGGCGCTCGACGACCTCATCCTCAAGCTCAACGACCTTGGCGGCAAGCATGGCGTCGGCCGCATCGACCACGTCGAGAACCGGCTGGTCGGGATCAAGAGCCGTGAGGTCTACGAGGCCCCAGCCGCGGTGGTCCTCACCGAGGCGCACCGCCAGCTCGAGTCGATGGTGTTGCCCCGCGACCTGGTGCACTTCAAGTACGGCGTCGAGGACCGCTTCGCGTCGCTCACCTACGACGGCCTCTGGTTCTCGCCGCTCATGAAAAGCCTCCAGGCGTTCCTCCTGTCCAGCCAGGAGCGGGTCACCGGGGACATCCGCGTGAAGCTCCTCAAGGGGTGTGCCACGGTCGTGGGGCGCACTTCGCCGTACTCGATCTACGACACCTCGCTTGCGACCTACGGCGTCGGCGACCTTTTCAACCACGGCTCCGCGCGGGGGTTCATCGACCTCTGGGGCCTCCCGACACGGATCTACGCCGCCCGCGGCGAAGGCGCCGGCGTCAAGGTCGCGGTTACCGAAAAGGTTAGCCGGGCGTCCGAGAGTGCCCCCATGCCGAAAGGCGTGAGGGGCGGGGCCAAGTGAGGGCGCCGAAGAAAGCGTGGGCCGGCCGCTTCAAGGGCGGCACGCACCCGCTTGTCGAGGCCTACACGCAGTCGATCCGCGAGGACGCGCGGCTCGCACGCTGGGACATCATCGGTTCGATTGCCCACGCGAGGATGCTTGCCGCGTGCGGGCTGCTCACAAAGGCGGAGGCGGGCGCGCTCGTAGGCGGGCTGAAGAAGCTCTACAAGGACGCCGAGGCCGGCACGCTCGTGCTCGACCCTGCGCTCGAAGACATCCACATGAACGTCGAAGCGCTCCTCAGGCAGCGCGTGGGCCGCCCGGCCGAGAAGCTCCACACGGCGCGCTCCCGCAACGACCAGGTGGCGCTCGACACGCGGCTCGCGTCGCGCGAGGGGCTCGTCGACCTCTGGGGCGAGCTCATCGAACTCGAGGAGGCGCTCGTGGCGCTCGCCGCCGAGCACGAGGGCGTGCCGATGATCGGGCGCACGCACTTCCAGCCGGCGCAGGCCGTCCTCTTCTCGCACCACCTGCTCGCGTACCGCGAGAAGTTCGCGCGCGACGCCGACCGTGTGCGAGCCGCGCTCGAGCGGGCCGATGCCTCGCCCCTCGGCGCAGGCGCGCTTGCGGGCACGACGCTAAAGACCGACCCCACCCTTTCAGCGAAGCTCCTCGGGTTCGCGCGCCCCACGGGGAACTCGATCGATGCCGTCTCGGACCGCGACTACATCGCGGACGCCGCGTTTGCCTCGACGATGGTGCTTGTCCACCTCTCGCAGCTCTCGGAGGAAGTCGTGCTCTGGTCGAGTGAGGCGCTCGGGTACATCGAGCTGCCGGACGAATTCTCCACGGGTTCCTCGATCATGCCCCAGAAGCGCAACCCCGACGTGGCCGAGCTCACAAGGGGGCGCGCGGCGCTCGCCATCGGCGACCTGGCAGGGCTGCTCGCAATCCTCAAGGGGCTGCCCATGGCCTACAACCGCGACCTGCAGGAGGACAAGTCGGCCCTCTTCCGAACGCTCGACCTCGCCGCGCGAGCCGCCGAGGTCTTTGCCGAGATGCTCCCGGCGCTGAAGTGGCGGCGCGACCGCATGGCCGCCGGGTTCCACGAAGGCTTTGCCGGCGCGACGGACCTCGCCGAGCACCTGGTCTCGCGCGGCGTGCCCTTCCGCGAGGCCCACGGGATTGTCGGCCGCCTCGTGCGCGACCTGCAAGACTCGGGCCGCACGCTGGCAGACCTCAACGAGGCCGAGCTCAAGGGGTACTCGAGCCGGTTCGGCAAGGGGGCGCTGAAGACGCTGTCGGCCCACGCCTCGGCCGCGGCCCGCGGGAGCCACGGGGGGTCCTCGCAGGCGAGTGTGGCGAGGCAGATGGCGCGCGCCCTGACCGAGGTCGACCTGGAGCGGAGAAAGCTCGGCAAATTCGCGGCCAAGGTCGAGGCCGCCCGGGCGCTGGCCCGCTAGTCCTCAGCCTTCTTCTTCCGCCGCAACAGGAAGAGCGCCGCCACGGCCGACGCACCCACAGCCCCCGCGACCCCGGCAAGCAGGAGCGACGACCCGCCGGTGACCGAGGTCTGCGGCGGCGGGACTTCGACGGTGAGCGTCTGCGTCTGGGTCGCCGACTTGTTCGTGGCGTCCTTCACGGTGAGCGAGACCTTGTGGTCGCCCGGCAGGGAGAAAGTCCACCCGAGGGCGGTCGTGTTCCCGACCACCTGGTCGTCCACCGACCACTCGTACGAGGCGATCCCGAGGTCGTCCGTGGAGAGCGAGCCATCGAAGGTGATGAGCGACCCGCCGACGAGGCTGCCCGCGATGGCAAAGCGCGCGACCGGCGAGGCGCCGTCGAGGACGCGGACCCGGATGGGGTCGGACGGCGACCCGAGGGTCCCCCCGTTTAGCGCGCCATCGAAGGTGAAGAAGTGGAGTTCGACATCGCGGCCGTCCTGGAACGTCTCGATGCCGAGGGCGGCAAGGGAAACGGAGAAGCGCGCGTGGGGGACGCCTGCGGAACTGCGCGAATCCGGCTTGAACTCCTCCTGCAGGTAGGTCGCCTGGCCTGCGCGCCGGTAAAACACCGTGAGGTTCCCGACGTCGGACGGGTCGCTCGCTTCCACGTGGAAGGTGAAGGGCTGCCCGGCCGTCGCTCGCAGCGTCGGCTCGAGGACCGTGATCACCGGCGGGTCGTTGTCCTTCACCCGCAGCGTCCGCGTGCCCGAGCTGATTGTGTTGTTGTCAAGGTCGCTGATGTAGAACCAGTAGGTCACGGTTGTGGCGAAGGCCCCGACAGTGAAGGTGCCCTCGAAGGCGCCCTCCCCGTAGGGCGTCCAGGGGGTTAGCGCGAGGAGGACCGATGCGGCCCCGTCCTGCTGGAAGTACCCGATAACGGAGGGCGTGCCGACGTTGTCGCGGACGACGATGGCGAGGTGGAAGGGGTCGCCCGCGAAGGCCTCGCGGTCGGTGAGGTCGATCACAATCTCGGGTGGCTCGCGGTCGAAGACGGGCTCCACGGCGGTCGCCGTTTGGTTCCGGTTCCCCGAGGCGTCGACGGCCTCAAAGGCGTACTCGACGGCAACGGTTGACCGCCCCATCGGGAAGGTCGTGACGTAGCTCGCCGTCCCGGGCGAGGGCAGGCCGTAGGTGAAGTTCAGCCACGGGCCCTCCGCGTCCTTCGTGAGTTCGCGCCAGGTGACCGTCACGGTGGGCGGCGTCCGTTCGTCCGTGGCCACGGTCCCAAGCTGGATGCGGCCCCCGGCGGTCCCCGGGAGCGAGAGGTCGGCGCCGAAGCGCGGCGCGATGAAGTCGACGAGCTGGATGACGGTCTCGAACACGAGGCCGCCGTTGCCCGAGGTGTCCGTCGCATCAAGCTCGAGGCGCACGGACCGGTTCTGGGGGGAGAGCGGCACCGCGAGCGTGAAGGAGAGCGTCCGGTTGTCGCCGGCCGAGGCAAACGCCGCCAGCGCGCCGTCGACGGCAAGTTGGAAGCTCCCCGAGGCAAGGCGCACATTGTCGCCCACCGTGGCCGTCGCGGTCGCCGTTTCGCCAAGGCTGCCTTGGCGCGTGAAATTCCACGCCAAAAGCGCGGGGGCGTCGTTGTCGGAGACCCGAACCAGGCGTTCGGGGGCGGAAAGCCCGTTCGCGCTCTGGCTGAAGCGGTAGAGGAGAGGCCCCGTCCAGTCCGAGGGGACGGTGACCGTGAGCGTGTGGCGGTCGCCGTTTGCCGTAAGGGAGGCGAGCGTAGGGGGCCCTCCGCGCGAGTCGCGGTAGCTCACCTCAACGAGCCCGGCCGCCGTGGATCGGACCGAGAATGCAAGGGGGTCGCCCGTGGTGGCCGTGAGGGGTGTCGCGTCGTCGAAGAGGCGTTCGCCTCCGATGGCGAGGATGCGAAGCGTGCCGTCCGAGTAGCCGACCGCCACACGCCGCCCGTCGGGGGAAGCGGCCATCGCACTCGAGTTGCCGGCCCCCCCGCCGAGGCGCAGGACTTCGAAGCCACCGTAGTCGGCTGTTTCGTTGGGCGCGGCCGAAGGCTCCGTTTCAAGCGTCACAAGCCTCGAGCCGTCCGAGGTCCAAGTGGACTGTTCGATCCCCGAGAGGCCCGAGATGTTGGCAAAGAGCGACCAGTTGCGCACCTCCCAGACCTCCACGCGCGAGCCGCCAAGCTGCGCCGACAGGAACTGCCCGCGGCCCTCGAAAGCGACGCTGTCCATCCCCGGCCCGATCCATCGCCAGCCGAGCGCCTTCGAAAAGGTCCGGGTTTCGAAGATCCCCACGATCGCCCCCGTGGGCGAATACGCCTGCTGGCCGAGCGCGAGGTACTCCGAGTCGCGCGACCACGAGAGCCCGGCAGGTTGAGAGCCCCCGTACTCGAGGAGCAGCGTGGCGTTGCGCGTGCCGTCGGCGCCCCAGAAGACGTAGATCGAGTGGACGATGCCGACTGCGAGGAAGCGGCCGTCGGGCGACCAGGCGACACCGCGCACGTCGAACGAGAGGCTCTGGTTGAACCAGGGGCTCGGACCGAAGGGGATTCGGTAGACGGCCACCGCGCCCGCCTGGTAGCCCACGGCGACCTTGTCGGAGTTCGGCCCCCAAGAGATCGACGAGACCTGGACCCAGCCCGCGGGCGTCGAGATGTTGCGGACCGCCGCATGGGTCGTGGCGTTGAGGATGTAGACGGGACCGGCCGCCACGGCAATGGCAAGGTAGAGGCCGTCGGGCGAGTACGCAGCCTGCACGATGCGCGCGCTGTAGCGCAGGCTCGTCACCTCGCTAACGGGGACGGCGGAAAGGGGGGTGGGGCTCGAGGCCGCAGAGGCGGCCGGAAGGAGGAGCGCGCCCGTAGGGACGAGGAAAGCCGCGGCAAGAAGCAACGCCAAGAGCTTCCGCATTTGAGGCGCACCTTGAGGGTCAAACATCGCCCGCGCTGGCTATTTGAGGGTTGTGAGACAAGCTTGGAAATCGTCCGCCCGCTCAAGGGGAGGCCCGCCCGACGCGTAGCCCTTGGCGACTCAGCCGGCATGGCGGGTGCGCTTTGCGCGGCGCCGCCTCACAACGAGCGACTGACCTGAGATTTCCGCTTCCAGCGTTTCGCCGGGCTTGGCCTTGAACGCCTTTCGCACACCCTTCGAGAGGTCGACGACGAGCTTGCCCTTTTCCACACGCACGGGTTCTTCCGGGATGCTCCACTTCATCCCGCCGATGACCTCAACCCATTCTCCCTCTGGCAGGGCGTCGAATTCCGCCATCGATCGAACTCTGACCTTCTTCATCGGACACCCTTCCCTCGCCTCAACCATAAGTTCCTTTCGCTCTCCGAGGCTGGCCTGGCGGTGACGACCTCGAATGCGCCGGGCGTCACTAGGGACTTCTGGAGCACCACGAGGAGCACCCGCCCGTTCGAGCGACCGATCAGGACGGCTCGTCCCGCGACCTTGCGGGCGTAATTCCTTGACCAGACCACACGGTTGACACCCACTTCGGAAACTCCGTGACGGGCTACATGGGCCCTGGACTCCTCCGTCCATACAATGTTGTATTCCACGCCCCAGGTCGGAGCCGGGCTATCTTCAGCATGCCGTGATAACCATCAGGCACTCGATGATTATTCCCGAGCGGGCGCAAGGCTGGATCACTTTGCGGTCCGGTACCGGTAGA
>JBGPNV010000024.1:0-18130 GCA_041487695.1 Thermoplasmata archaeon
GGTGCCCGATACCCACCAGGGGTTCTCGGCCACAAGCGTCCGCAGCAGGGCCGCCGCATCTAGGGTCATAGCGTTGGTTATAACCAATGGGCCGTATATCTAACTTGTGGGTTATAACCAACGCATCGGGGCATGGAGCCCCCTCGTCATCCGCGACCTCGTCGAGAAACCCGACCCTGCAAACGCGCCCTCCGACCTGGGCATCGTCGGCGCCTACGCCCTCACGCCCGACATCTTCGGGGCGATCGAGAAGACGGCGCCCGGCAAGAACGGCGAGGTCCAGCTCACTGACGCCCTCCGCATCCTCCCCAAAAAGCGGCCGATCTACGCCTTCGAGTTCGACGGCCGTCGCCTCGACATCGCCGCGATGCAGGACTTCGATGCGCGCGAACCTCATCCTTGGGCTTGAGCAGGAGCCGTGGCGGTCCACGATCGAGGACGTCATACGCGAGCACCCCGAAGGGCAGAGGATCGCGCGGATGGTGGCGGCCGCGGGGAAGCCGACGGAGGGGGGGTCGCGGAAGTGAGCCCGCCGTTCCCGCTTGCTCCCCCTCCAATTCCGGTCATCTGACCCTTTCTCCACCCGCCCCCCACCCCTCGCCCGCTCCCCTTCCCGAGGCCCCTGCCGTGACGCGGCCCAGGGGCGCGAATGTCCACGGCCGACGAGCGGACACGCCGCCGGCGCCAACCCCGCCAACTATAATTGAATTGACTTTCACTCACCCCCCCTGAAGGTTGATATGGCTACACTGCGCAAGTCCGCCCGGAGCGGAACCTCCGTGAACCAATTCGATACCCCCTCTCCCGTCCGCGGCGCCCTTGACCTCGACCGCTACGGCGGCCAGTGGATTGCCATCCTCCGGCGCCGCATCGTCGACCACGACAAGGACCTGGAACGGCTCTGGAAACGGATCGAACGGGAGGGCCTCGAAGAGAAGGCCCAGTTCATGCTTGTGCCGCCTCCAGGCGCCGCACCCGTATGATCGCTTCGCGCCCCCACTGGTTCGAGTACCAAACCGTGCGCGTGGTCGGGGCGCGGGTCGCTCCGAGGCCGTTCATCCCCGTCCTGCTCGCAGTCGGGGCCCTCCGCCTCGAAGTCCCGGGCCTGCTCGATTCGGGCTCGGACAGCTGCTATATGCCCCGGAGCCTCGCGCATCGGCTCGGGCTCTCGCCCGTCCCCCTGCCGCCGGGCGCGGTCCTCCCCACCAAGGACATCCGCGTTGGTCTCGTCCACGCGGGAGTTCGCGTCCACACGATTCACGGCTCCATCGGATTCGACGCGGCACCCTTCCTCGTCCCGCTCCGGGCCAAACGCCCAAGCGTGGTGGTCCTGGGCCGAGCACCCTTCTTCGAGCAACTCGAAGTGCGGTTTCAGGATTGGCGCGAGCGCGTCGGCGTCCTGCCGAAGCGACTGGTACCCCCCGACCGCGCACGAATCGGCGGCGACGTGTCGGGGAATCCCTCGGGACCGAGGTGAACCAACCACGGGCTGCTCGAGGCCCACGGTGACGCCGCAAGCCAGGTTCTTCCGTCCCCCTTTGCGCATCCTCCTCAAGAAGCGGCCGATCTACGCCTTCGAGTTCGACGGCCGCCGCCTCGACATCGGCACCAAGCAGGACTGGATGCGCGCGAACCTGATCTTGGGCCTTGAGCAGGAGCCGTGGCGCTCCACGATCGAGGACGTCCTCCGGGAGCACGCGGAGGGCAGAGGATTGCGCGGAAGGTGGCAGCGTCCGAAAGGAAGCCCGCCAAGGCGCGCGGAAGGAAGAGAGACCCCTCGGGTGCCCTACCCCTATCGTGATCAACGAGACCCTATCACACTCAACAGGTCCCTTTCGCACTCAAGGGAAACCTTTCGCGCTCAACCGAACCCCTTAGCGCCCGCCCCCCACCCGAGGAACCCCCCACAGTGGGGCTTTCTGTGAGGCGCCCGGGGGCGCTTGTACCAAGGCGTCCGAGCGGACGCGCCCAACGGAAAGGAACCGCGCCCGCCATCTCGACTGCCCGGGGCGAAACCTTCTTTCGGTCGACGCCCGTTCGTCTCCCCCTGACCTATGCCGCCAGAGAAGCCTCTCCCGATGGAAGACGCGCCCCCTGCCGCTGGCGAGGCTGCAGCGAAGGGTCTCGCTCCCCGCGACACCCGCGCCATCGTCCGCGCAAACTCGATTCTCGACACGAGCCCCCGCCAGGCCCGCGTCCTCCTCGAGGGGGTCGTGCGGCGAAACCCCAACGCGGCGGCCGCCTGGCGCGCCTACACCTTCGGGCTGGACCACCACTACGAGCAGAGCCGGTGCCGCGCGGCCCTCGCGCGTTGGGAGGCGCTTGCCCCTGGAGACCCACTAATCCCGGCCGCCCATGCCGGGCTCGCCTACAGCGACCTCGACTTCGAGGAAGCCCTGCGCTGGATCAAGCGCGCCCTCGACCGGGACCCGGAGAATTTCCCCATGCTCTGGGCGAAAGCGATGTCCGAACGCTTCCTCCGGTTGCCTTCCCAAGCCGCAAGCCTTGCCAAGGTCCGCGAAGCCGACCCCGCCCGCTACAAGGCGGAGGCCGAGCGCGTCCGCTCCCTCGAGAGGTTCGGGTCCCTCGAACTCCAGAATGCCTTCGAGCGCATCCTCCTCATCGGCACGGCTTCCGACGAAGGGGACATCGTGCGCGCCCGCCGGCTCCTCCAGCAGAGCAGGAGCGAACCCGTCCTGCCTGAGGCATGGGCCGATTTCCGCCGCGAGATGGAAAAACGCCTCGAAGCGGCGGAGCGGCGCACGCGCGGCAAACCCGCGCGGGCACGCGCGCCGCTGTGGCCCGCCCGCCGACGGTCTCGCGCTACCGCGCCGGCACCCAAGGCGCGGGAATGAGCGCCGCTACCCCACCGCCGCGAGCGCCCTCGACAGGAACGCGAGGCGCTCGGCCGGTTCGCATTCTTGGGTCTCGCCCTCAAACGCCACCAGCAAGCCCCCGGGCCGAACAGCCGAGGCGACCCCGAAGGCCCGCTCAAGCGCCCGC
Organism: Thermoplasmata archaeon; assembly: GCA_041487695.1. Classification (GTDB taxonomy): domain Archaea; phylum Thermoplasmatota; class DTKX01; order DTKX01; family DATEUP01; genus DATEUP01. The sequence goes on from JBGPNV010000024.1 coordinate 3,004, forward strand.
GCCGCCTCGCGGTCCTCGACCTCGAGGCGCGCAAACTCAAACTCCCCGCTCCATCGGCGCCGCCTTACCCCCCCGCGGGCCGCCGAAAGGACCGGCTCGACCCATTCGATCGCCTCGGCAAGGCCCCCGCTCGTGAACGCCTGCAGCTGGAAGCGCGCGCGCCCTCCCTCGGGCGGCAGCGCCTCGACGATGCACCGCTTCGGCAGCCCCACATTCGCGCACAGGCACGTCACGTCATGGTCTTCGATACGTCCCCACATGTGAATCCAGCCTACTATGATTCGTCGAGTATATGAATCGCCAGGGGGGGTGAGCGAAAGCGGTCCCCCGCGGCGTGAAACCCAGAGCATAAATACGATGTGCTTCCTCGTATTCATCATGGGCGAAGCCCGCGTGACGACCGTGCGCCTGCCCGCCGAGGACCTCGACCGGCTCACAGAGGTATCCAAGCGGCTCAAGGTCGAACGGTCTTCGCTGATCCGCCAAGCCCTCGACGTTGGCGTCCGTGAGGTGCTCATCGAGGACGCAGTCCGCCAGTACCAGCGCGAGGAAGCGAGCGCCTGGGCGGCCGCCCGCGGCGCTGGGCTGAGCCTATGGCAGTTCCTCGACGAGCTCAAGGCTCGCCACGTGCCGTTCCGGACCGACGAGGAACTCCTCCGCTCCCAGGTCGAGGAACTCCTCCGGCGTCCCGCGGAGGGAGCGCGCCCTGCCCGCCGCCGTCGTTAACGCCTCGCCGCTCATCTTCCTCGCGAAGCTCGAGCGGTTGGACGCCCTCCGGGTGTTTGGGCCGATCCTCACGACGCCACAGGTGTTGCGCGAGGTTGAGGTCGGTCTTGCCCAGGGGTACCGGGAGGCCCTCGCCGTCCGTCGGGCAATCGCCGAGCGCTCGATCCACGTGCGCCGGGCGCCCCTTTTGACCCTTCCACCTCCCCGCCTCGACGCCGGAGAACTGAGCGTCCTTGCGCTGGCCCTCCGCATTCCCGAGGCCACCGCCGTCCTCGACGACCTGGCGGCCATACGCGCTGCCAAACACCTCGGTCTTCGAGTTCGCTCAACGCCTTTCGTCCTGCTCGAGAACGTTCAAAGGGGCCGCCTCGGCCACGAGGACTTCCGCAGGATCTTGGACGCCTTGCTCGCCCTAGAGTACCACATCAGCCCTTCGCTGTTCCTGTTCCTCGTGGAGGCGGCCGACAAGGTGGCGCGGCGCTAAGGCGCGACAGTTGCGGCTCGTCGAGAAACCCGACCCTGCGGACGCCCCCTCCGACCTTGGCATCGTCGGCGCCTACGCCCTCACGCCCGACATCTTCGGGGCGATCGAGAAGACACCTCCCGGCAAGAACGGCGAGGTCCAGCTCACCGACGCCCTCCGCCTCCTCCTCAAAAAGCGCCCCATCTACGCCTTCGAGTTCGACGGGCGCCGCCTCGACATCGCCGCGAAGGAGGACTGATTGGGTGCGAACCTCATCCTTGGTCTCGAGCAGGAACCGTGGCGCTCCACGATCGAGGACGCAATGCGCGAGCACCCCGAGGGGCAGAGGATCGCGCGCAAGGTCGCGCGGGCGGAAGTGAGCCTGCGCGTCCTCGATGGCCCACCCCTATCATGATCAACTGAAGCGCAGAACGCCCGCCCCCCACCCGAGGCCCTCCCAGGGTTCGTGACGCGACCGGGGCGAACGAAGTCCAAGGCGGCCGAGCGGACCCCCCCCTCCAGGACGGCGGATCAGCCAAACCCGAGCACCCGGTCGTACTCGGTATGGCTGAAGACCTCGATCACGAAGACGTCGCGCCGCCTTTCGTCACTCGCCACAAAGTACAACGCCCTCCACCCCTGCGGGAGGTCGAGCTTGTAGAGGTTCGGGATCGCCCCGATCCGGCCCTGCCAACGAGTCAGCGCGCGCCTCGGGACGCGGCCCAGCGCGATGAATGTGCCGCGGAAAGGCTCCGCCTCAAGGGCCGCCGCCTGCCGGCGCAGGGCGTCCTGCACCTCGCGAGGTGCCTCACGCAACTGCCGCATCGCGTAGGGCGACTCGATCTGGACCTGCGCCCTCAAGCCGCTCATCGGGCCTCCGCCAGGCGCACGCCCCGGCGGACAGTCTTCCAGAGCTTCTCGTCGCGGACCAGCGTCCACTGCACGCCCCTGCTGCCCGCCGTGACATAGCCGAGCCTGTCGAGGAAATCGACGCAGGCGCGGACCGTCGAGTGGCGCACGCGCTTCGCCGGCATCCGACGGGCGACCTCCGCAAGGCTGAGCGGCGCCTCCCCCCGGGCGGCCTCCAGGATCCGGGCAATCTCGACCAAAGTGGCCATGGAGGGTCCACGGCCTTCCACGGATTCAGGGAGTTGTAGCAGCATCAATGACATCGATGTGATGCCACGTATATGTGGGTTGCGCGGTCGCCGCCCACCTCGCGACCCTTCCTAATCGGGACCGGGCTCCAAGCCACGCCCGACCCCCGCCCCAAGCACGCCCCCCTTCGGGGCCCTTGCCGTGACACGCCGGGGGCGCGATGTCCCTGCGGGCGAGCGGACGCCCCGCCCCCGGAGAAGGTTCTTCACCGGAGGGCTCCCTCTTTGCCCGTCCTCCCCCCATGCCATTCCCCTCTCTCTTCTCGAACACCCAGAAAGGCGCCGTCTCCGAGACCGCCTGCGACAGTCTCACGCTCCTCCTTTCCGGCGGCGACCTCCACCTTTCCCAGCCCATCCCCGACGACGCCCGCATCGACCGCGTCCTCTTCCGCCCCGGCCACCCCGGCGGCAAAGTTGTCCAGATCAAGACCGCCGCGGCCCTGTTCCGCGGCAAGTACCTCCAGTTCCGCGTCCGCCCGCCCTTCATGGCCCGCCCCGACCTCAAGCACTTCTACATCTTCGCGGCCCCTCTCCTCAACCGGTCGCCGTGGCTTTCCTCTCCGTTCCTCTTCGTCCCCGCCTCCGCGCTTGGCCCCCCCTCGCCCGCCGGCTGGTGGCACCTCGCCGTCCCCCTCCACCCCAAACGCCCCACGAAGTGGTCCTCCTACATGCACGACCTCACCGAGCTTGCCACCGTCTTCTCCCGCGCCCTCGACGGCGGGCCCGCCTACCCGTTCCCCGTCCCGCCCGCCATGCTCAAGCGTCTGTCGGCTCCGGCCACCGGCCGCCTCTTCGAAAACGAGGCTGCCTGCCTCATCACCTCGCTCTCCGACGGCGACGTCCACCTCTCCCGCGCGTTTGCCGACGACTTCGGCGAAGACTTCATCGTCACCGACGAGTCCCAAGCCGCCGCCCTCCGGCTGCAGCCCAAAGGCAGCCTCGGCCTCGACCTGCGCGGGCGCGTCCACGCGTACATCCCCACTCGGACCTTTCGGCCCCGGCCCTTCAACCTGGTCCTCATCCTGTGGTACCTCGTCGACGAACTGCGGCTCGCCGACACGTGTTGGCTCTTGCGCGCCGATGAGCTCGCCACCCTGCACCTCACGAAGCGGCCCGACGGGTTGCTCGAATTCATGGCGCCCCCCACCTTCACGAGCAAGAACCGCTTCCGCCCGTGGCTCTACCGCGTCGAGGAGATCCCGGCCGTGCTGCGCACGGCGCTCGCGTACATCCGCCACGAGGGGGCTGGGGCGTTCGTGCCCACAAGGCGCGATGAGGTCGCAAAGGCGCGTCAACGGCTCAGGCTCCGCTAAACAAAAGGAACGCCCGCCCCCCACCCGAGAATCCCCCCTTGCAGGGCTTGCCGTGCGGCGCCGGGGGCGCGATTTCCACGGCATGCGAGCGAGCGCTCTCCCCTTCGGGCCGCTCCGCTCAAATACACCGTTCCTCCGTTCTGCCTACTCGAGGCCCCTTCCATCTCGATGACGTTCGCCGCAGGGCCCCCGATCGGCACGCGGCCCTGCCCGTACTGCGGGACATGGAACGCGCCGGAGTTCAGCTTCTGCCAGAAGTGCGGAAAGCCGCTGCCCGCGCCTCTCGCGCCGCCCACGGCACCGCCGCTTGCAGCCGCGCCGCCGCCCGCTCCCGTCCCGCCGCCCTCCCCCGCCCGCCCCCTCACCGACGCGGAGCGCGCGGCCCTCAACCGCGCGGGCCGCGGCCTCCAAGTCGCCGGCGCAAGCTTCGGTCTCCTCGGCCTCGGCCTTGCCGTGTGGCGCCTCGCCTCCCCTTCGCTTTCCCCGCTCATCTACACGGCCGCCGCCGTGTACCCGGCCGTCCTCGCCGTCTCGCTCGCCTACCGCGGCCGGCTCATCCGCACCGGCGCCGCTTTCGCGCTTGCCAGCGGGCAGGCCCGCGAACTCCAGGGCCTTGCAACCGTCGACGCCCGCGGCCGGGCCGCGGTCGGCGTTGGCGACCTCACGGTCCTCCTGAGGCCCGGGCGGCTCGGCCGCAGCCTTACGCACGGCGCCCAAGTGACCCTCGTCTACGCCGGCCTCGACGGCCCGCAGGGGCGCAAGCCCAACGCGAGCCTCCTCGCCCTCAACGGCTCGCCCCTGCCGCGGCCCCACCCGTGCCGCGTGGCCTCGGCGCTTGCCCCCGCGCCCGCCGCCGCCAAGGTCGTCATGGCCTTGCAACGCTGACCGTCCCGGACCCGTGACCCCCATGCCCGCCTCCCGCTTTCGCCGCGCCGCTCTCGCCGTCGTTGGCCTCGCCATCCTCGCGATTGCCTTCGCGCCCGCCGCCGACGCGACCTTCAGCGTCTACATCGTCGGCTGCACCCGCAAGGACGGCAGCTCCTGCTTCCAGCCGGCCGGCTCCGGCGTCGTCTACGGCTCCGCCGTCCCGCCCCTCTACACCGGGACCACGATCACGCTGCGCATCTACGCCGACCCAGGCATCAACGCCGGCTGCCCGCCCACCCACGTAAGCTGGGGCGACGGCACGACCACAAGCGCCTCAACGAGCCCCGGCGACCACCACCACACGTACAACGCCGCCGGCACGTACACGATCCTGGAGTCCGACTCCTGCGGTCACTCCGGCTCGACCGACGCCGAGATCTCGCCGGGCGGCGCCGGCCTCGACCTCAACATGGGATTCCTCGACCCCGTCTTCACGGGCCTCTTTGCCCTTGCAAGTGCGGCGGGCCTCGCCTTCGCCTTTGCCCCCATCCGGTTCCCGCCCGGATTCTCCGCGCCCCGCGAACCCACGCAGGCCGCGCATGTGGCCGGCGCGCCCCGGCCCCAACTCGCCACGCCCGCGAGCCACGCCGAGAACATGATGAGCCTTGCCGACATCCCGCAGGGGGCCTACCGCTTCCCCGATCAGTGGCTCGAGACATCACCGGGCACGCCCGCCGACCCCTTCACGAAGCTCGTGTGCCCGGCCTGCCACTTCCCTGTCGGCTACACGACCGCAGGGTGGTACTGCCGCAACCCCGCGTGCCCCCTCATCAACAGCAAGGACCCCGCGAGCTACTTCAACCCGCCCGGCGGAAACTTCGGGATGCCGAGCGTTTCGACGCAGGGGCCCTGACTCAAGTCACTCCCGCCCGCCCCCACCCGAGCGCCCCGCCGAGGGGCCCTGTGAGGCGCCGGGGGCGCGAAGTCTCGAGGCGGACGAGCGGACGCGCCGTCCGGCCCGACCTCGCCAACTTTATCTTTGCCCGCTTTCACTCACCCCCCGTTCGAGCTTCTATGCCACGCAAGCCTCCACCGGCCCGACAGAGGGAGAACGTGAAGGAGTATTTCCGTCCCGCGCCAACCAAGGAGCCGATCGACGTCGGCGTCTACGGCGAGCAATGGGTCGCGATCTGGCGCCGCGCGATCACCAATTCCGACCGGGACCTCCACGCCCTTCTCGCGCGCCTCGAGCGCCGAGGGCTGCACGAAAAAGCCGCGCTCCTTTTCGTTCCCCGGTCAGGGCTGATGGTGCGGTGAAGCCAGCCGGGATCGAGTGGATTGCCTACGAGTCGTTGGTTGTCGGAGGCGAAGCCCTCCCCCCGGCCCCTCTCCTCACTGTCGTCCTTTCCTCCGGGAAGCGAAGGCTCACCCATCTCGCAATCATTGACTCCGGCTCCGACGTGAGCTGTCTACCTCCAACGCTCGCCGACGAGCTGGGGCTTTCGCTCGACGGCCCGCCGCGCGCGCCGTTCAGAGCGCCTCAAGGAATTCGTCCACCGAACTCCCCGAATCCCGGATGAGCCGCCGGAGCGTCCCTCGGTCGAGTTCCGGGTGCAACGGAACGGTAAGCACCAGCTGCGAACCCTCCCTCACCAGCGTCACTGGCTCCCCCGCTGGCGGGCAACTCGCCACCCGCGCTTCCCAAAGGCCTTGACCGCTTCGAGGCCCGAGATGCGGGGCAGCTTGCTCACGCGGAAGGCCTCTCAGGCCCCGATGGGCTTTAGCGCAAACCTCGCCACCCTCACCGGCCGGCGCTCTCCCGTCCTCCGCGCCTTGCCCTTCCGCCGCATCGCGAGTTCTGAAAGGGTCTCGAGGTAAAGGGCCATGGCCTCCGCAATGTTCTCCCGCGCTTCGCCGAGAGTTTTGCCCTGTGAAACGCACCCCGGCAATTCTCTGCAATAGGCTACGAAGTAGCCGTCCTCGCCGCGGTAGAACCTCACGGTAAAGGAGGCCCCCCTTGGGCCACGCGCAGGCTTTGATCGAGGCATCGGCACCCCAGGCCTCGAGGTGCTTATGTCCGTTGCGGTTTGCGCTGCACTTCCCGATCCGCCGCGGCGCCGGGAATCCGACCGTTCGGCCTTTTCAGCGCACGACAGTCACATGGCAGTGCGCGAGCTTTACGACCTTGTCCGCCGTCGACCCCAGCATCTGCCGCATGAGCCCCGTGCGCCCATGACTTCCGACGAAAATCGAGTGCACGCGCTTCTCCTCGGCGTACTTCACGATCGCCACCGCAATGTCGTTTGGCGGGAAGACCTTCACGACTTCCGCGCGCGCCTGCACGCCCGCCGCGCGCGCCTTCCCCTCGTCCTGCCTCACCTTCGCCCACGCTTCCTTTTCCATCTGGACCGAGAGGTCGATGGAGCTCGACCCTCCCGCCGAGGGCGCACCCATCAGGTTCCCCTCCACGGCCATAAGGATCACGAGTCTTGCGCCCGCCTCCTTCGCTCGCGCGATCGTGAAGTCCACCGCCTTGTCGCTCGCGGGGGAGCCGTCGGTCGCTACGAGGTATTCGGGGGCCGTCGTCTTGCCTGCCAAACTCTCACCGCTCTTCGAGGGACGCCTCGCCCCATATGCCTTGCGCCCCTACGGCCCCCCGTCGCCTCGAGGACCGTCCTCCGGGGCCCGATACTGAATATTCATATGCATATGAATAGCCTTATGTCCTCCAGCGCCAAAGGGCCCTTGTGCCCGGCAAGAACGTCGCGCTGCGCCGCGAGGCCGTCGACCTCCTCGACCGCGAGAAGCGCCCCGGCGAGAGCTACAGCGACGTCGTCCTGCGGCTCGCGAAGGGCCGCAGCCCCATCCTCGACCTCGTCGAGTCCCTCAGGCGCTTTCCCCCCGTCAAGGATGACGACCTCGACCGCCGGGTCCATGCCATGCGGCGCCGAGAACGCGCCAAACCGCCCCGGAGGGTCGAGCTGTGAAGCGCTGCCTCGACTCGACGTTCCTTTCCCTGCTCGTCCGGTCCGACACCGGGGCGCTTGCCGCGATGGAGGGCTGGGCCCGCGCGGGCGACCCGGTCGCCACCACAGAGATCAACGTCCTCGAAGTGGCCGTCGGCGTCGAGCTCGCGCAGGGCGCGGAAAGGCGCGCCCAATACGCCGTCTGCTGGCTCGACATCCTCTCCTCCCTTGAGGTCTTGCCTCTCACTCGAAGGGGGTCGCTCGAAGCCGTCCGCCGCCAGGCGGCCCTCTACAAGGTGGGCAGGCCCAGTTCGCTCGGCGACCTCCTCGTCGCCGCCATCGCGAAGGTCGGCGGCTGCGACGCGATCGTCACGCGCGACACCGACGACTTCGAGCGCGTGGGGCTGCTGCCCGTCGAGGGGCACTGACGGCTCCGCGATGGCAGAGCCAACCCCGCCCGAGGGCACCCCCTCGAGAGCCTTGGCGCCAGCGTAAGGGGCCTCGCGCGGTCTACCGCGCGGCCCTGCCGTGCTTCGCCACAATCCCGCGCGAAAGCCCCTCGCCCACCGTCCGGAACGACTCCCCGAGGTTCTCGCCCGTCTTCGCGGAGATGAAGGACGGTTTCAGAATGAGCGCCGCCTCCCTCGCGGGCCGCCTTCGCGGGCTGCTGTTCCGCGTGCGTGTCCCAAACCGAAAAAAGGAAATTCTCGAACGGCGTATAGAGGTTCGAGGCGGTCGGATAGACGAGAGTCAAATGGGAATCCATGGGGAATCCGCGGAAGGGAGGATCTGCGCAAATTGCGGGAAGCACCCCGCGACTCACCAGTGGGTCGGCGAGGGTGGGTTCCTCGCGTGGTCGCATGGCCATTATTCGTGGTGGTGCACGTGTTGCACCCTGAGGGCCCAGCTGGCCTATTCACGGCGGCAGGCGCGGCGAGTTGCCGGGCTTGAGGTGAAGCTCAAGGCCGCGCGGCGGACCTGCGCGCCCGCCGCTTCGTCACGCTCGTCCCCGCTCTCCCCGGCCCGGAGAACATGATTCGTAGCAGGTTAGCCTGGTGACCACGGGGGCCCGGGCGCCCCCATGAGGCGACGGAGGATCTCCAGCGCATTCTCGCCCTTGAGCTCGCTCGTCTGCCGCACGCTCATCAGCGCCGCAAACGCCGCCGCCCCCTCGTCCGTCCGGTGACCGTTTGTCGTCTTGCGCACGAGCACCGGCCCACGGATCGCACGCTCGCTCGCGTTGTTCTCCCACGGGACCTCGGGCCGCGCCACGAACGTGAACATGCTCGGCGCCCACCGCCGAAGCGCCTTCGCGATCCGTGCAGCGTCGTCGTCCTTCCACGGCCGTCGCGCGATCCGCCGCACACGCCGAACGAAGGCGAGCTCCGCCTTGTCCCGAGCGCGGGTCGAGCCCCTCGCGCGGCGGGAGAGCTCCACCGCCTCACGCATGACGGCCCGGACCAACTTCACGAGGTGCAACAGTTCCGCGGGCGGGCGCCCCGCCCGCGTGTACCTCGGCTGCGTCTCATCCAAGAAGCCCCGCAGCTCGACCCCCCGCACGAGCTCCGCCCGCTGGAACTCCCGGTTCACATGCACGAGGCACATCTGGTGGGCGCCGCCCACCTTGTTGTACCCGCCCCAGCCGTCGCGCACGAGCACCTGCTCGGGCGCGCGCGGCCCGAGCTCGCGCGCTGGCACGTCCGCACCGCGGCTTTTGTCCACGACGAAGAGCGCCGCCTGCGCGGTGCGGAAGAGCCAGAGCCAGTGGTTATGCCCGTCAACCGGCCAGGAGGTCTCGTCCGCCTGCGAGACCTTCGCGCGGCGCACCTCTTCGCGGATGCGTGCGACCTCCGCCGCGCACGCGCGGGCGGCCTCACGCTCGAGCCGCTGGAGCGTCGCCCGAGAAACGGTGAGCCCGCAGACGTGCTTGAGGAAAACGCGGATCTTGCCGCGGGAGAGCCCCTCCTCCCGCGAGAAGGCCACGAGCGCCGCGGCGTTCACACCGATGCGCCCGCGGGGGAGCGCGCCCGCGACGGGCGCGCTCACTTTCCTGCGACAGATCGAGCAGCGGTAGCGGGCGACGTGGTGGAGGACGACCTCGACCTTCGCGGGGACGATGTCCTCGATCGTCCGCTCGTAGAAGTCGGTCGGCGCGCCGAGCGCGCCGTCGCAGTTCGGGCAACGGACCGCGCGAGCTTCCTCCTCACGGTCGATGTAGGCGGGCAACCTTCGGCTCACGCCCTTGTGCCCCTTCGGGGCGCCGGGGCGGTCCTGCTTCGAGGCGCGGGGCGCGCTGAAGGGCGGCCGCCAAGCCGCCGCAGGAAGTTGGAGGCCCAGGCGTTCGTTGGCCGCGATGGAGGCGAGGCGTCGCTTGAGGTCGCGTACCTCGCCTTTCAACCTCCGCTCACGCTCGAGAGCGGCCTCCAACTTTTCCTTGAGCGCCCGTACCTCGTGTCGGAGGCGCTCGGCCTCCGCGTCTGGAGGACTCTCCTCGTCTCCCATCCGCGCGTTTCACGCGCGGATCCACGTAAAGTATCCACGTCGAAAGATTCAAGTCGGGAAGGCCGGTCAGAAGGCTAACCTGCTACCATGATTCAAGCGCCTTTCGCTCACCCCCCGTTGGACCTTATATGCCAGGCCGCCGATGGAATCCCTGGAAGGCTGCTCCAATGAAAGCCGTTGTGCACCCGCCGATTACCAAGCGCCCCATCGACACTCGCCGCTACGGCGGGCAGTGGGTAGCAATTTGGCAGCGGGAGATCATCGACGCCGACAAGGACCTCGACGCCCTCTGCGACAGGCTCGCCGCCATCGGCCTAGAGCAGAAAGCCGTCCTCATGCCCGTACCGCCTCCCGGCAGGTATTGGGCGTGAAGCAGTTTCCGGGCGACTGGTTTGCGTATTCGGAACTCGACATCGGGGAGCGGCCGCCCCAACTCGCGCCGCTCATCACACTCATAGTCGAGTTCCGTGGACGGCAACTGTCCAGCTCGGGGCTCATCGACACAGGTTCCGACGTGACCATCCTCCCCTCGGGCTTCGCCCACCGCCTCGGCATCGATGACACGCTCAAGGACGCCACCGTCGGCACTCTGGGCGGCGAAGTCCCCGCCGCGCGCGCCGTCGTGGGCCTCCGGATCGCCCTTACGGCGGGTGATTTGCATGTACCAGCCGCCGCCGTGCTCGTGGTGGACTCTGGCGACACAATGCCCGTGATCGTGGTTGGCCGCAAACCCATGCTCGTCGAGGCCGAGCTTCGCCTGCAGGAATGGAACGCCCGGTTCACGCTCGTCCGCAGGCAGCGGGCATGGCTCGAATTCCCGCAACCAGCATTGCGCCGCCCGCCCTCCGCGTTGCTCGGACTACGCAACCGCGAGTCGAGTTTCGCGGCCAACCGCCGCCCCTCGATGGCCCAGGCGCTGCCCTTCACCGCCGCGGCCTCGCCGCCCGCGCGTTCTCCACAATTTTCCGCGAGAGCCCCTCGCCCACCGCCCGGAACGCCTCCTCGACGCCTTCACCGGTCTTCGCCGAGGTGAACATCGGCGTGAGCTTCAGCGCCGCCGCCTTCGCGCGGACGTCCGCTTCTGCCACCTTGAAGGCGGCCTTCAGGTCGACCTTGTTGCACGCCAGAACGCCGGGGGCGGGGCCCGCCACCCGGCGTGCCCTCTCGACCCAGTCGCTCACGGCCTCGAAGGTCTCGCGCCTCGTGCCGTCGCACACGACGATGAACGCCTCGGCCCCCTTGAAGTGCATCTCGTGCATCCGGTCCGCGGTGCGCTGGCCGATCACATCCCACACGCTCATCATGAGCGAGACCGCGAGGCCCTCCTTCGGGTACTCGAAGTCCATCACCTTCCTGGACACCTTCGTCCCGATCGTCACGATGTAGCGGTCGTCGAACCTATCGATCACGAACCGCCGGATGAGCGAGGTCTTGCCGACACTCGCCTCCCCGATGAGGAGGACCTTCTTCTCGAATTCCAGGACTTCCATCGAGCGTGAATCGGAGGGGACGCGAGATATAGGTTCGCCAAATAACACCCCAAGCCAAGGGGTGTACGCCGCCCCGAACTAGTAGGCCTCGACGGCAAGGCCGGGGACGCCCGCAAATGCCGCGTCGCGCGTGATCAGGTTCACCTTGCTGTAGAGGCATGCGGCCGCCACGAGCAGGTCCGCGGCGGACATCCGCCGGCCGCGGCGACGCATCTCGGCCCCCAAGCGCCCCGCCTCGTGGGCCACCTCTTCGCCAACGGCGACCACCTCGAATTCTGCGATGAGCCTCATCGTCTCGCGCAGAACCGTCCCACCGATGAAGTGCGCGCCGGCCATTACCTCCGCAAGCGCCGGCGCTGGGATGACGAGGACTTCGCCTGCGGCATCGAGGTCCCTCGACTTGGCCACCGCGAGCGCCAATCCCCGCAGCAGGTCGATCGGGTACGTCGCGTCAACGGCTTTCATCCTGTTTCTCCCACCGCTTGAACGGGCGGTCCGCTTGGCGGAGCCCCTCCTCGCGGACGCCTTTGACGGCCGCTTCGAATGCGCGCCACTCACGTGCCGGCACCGCCTTCAGCCGGCCCGCGAAGTCTGAGAGCGGCCGTCGCTTCCGCGCCAGCCGCTTCACCACATCGCTGAAGGACTCGCCGGGTTGCTTTTGGCGGCGCAGAGCCTCGTAGGCCTCACGGTCGAGTCCAACGGTTTTGATCTCCATCGCTCTCGTTTACATTACTTGTGTGTAAAGAGTATAAATCTGTCGACATGGCCCGTCCCCTCGAGGGGAGGCGCCCCCTTTCGGGCCAGAGCGCGCCGGGGGCAAGGCTTATCACGGACCGGCGCGAGATCCGTGCTCGGCCTGGCGGGGCGGTTTCCCATAGCCGAAGTTCCTTTCGACGGCCCGTCCCCCGCCCCGTCGATGGCCGAGCCCCTCCCGGACAAGCTCACCTCGGTCTCGCGAGCGCGCACTCTCGCGGCCCGCCGCGGCCTTTCGAACGGGTTCACGCGGCCCGCCGGGCCTCCGCCCCCGCCGCCGAAGCCCCCCTCTCGCGCCCGCCTTGCGATGCGCTCCCTCGGGGTCGGGCCCCGGCCCATCGCGCTCGGCCTCGCCGTCGGGGTCGTCCTCTTCGTTGCGCTTCGCGCCTTCGGATCGGGCCCGTGAGTCAAAGCCCGTCGCGACACGCGACCCGGCCCGCGCCGCTTCATGAGTGCTTCTGCGAGCGCAGCCACAGCCACGCACCCACCGCGGCCGCTGCGCAAGCAACCGCCAGCGCGATCCACAGGAGTCCGGAGCCTCTGCTTCCCGGTGCCCCCTCGCCCCCCGGCGCACCGTCGCCCGGCCCCGCGGGCCCCTGAGGCGCCTCGACCACGACGGCCCTCGAAGACGACACATGGTTTCCCGACGAGTCCGTCGCCGTGACCTCGACCGTATAGGTGCCCTTTGCCGCATAGGTGTGGTTGGCCCGGGCGCCCTGCGCGGCTTGCCCGTCACCGAAAAGCCACGTGAAGGTGATGTCTGCTGCATCCGTGGCCGACGCGTTGAAGGTCGTCTCGCGGCCCGCGACAAGGGGGCCCGCGGGGGCGACCGCCCACGCCAGGCCCGAGGGAGGCGTGCTGTCCACGACGAACACGGCCACCGTCGCCTCCCCCACGTTTCCGGCGGCGTCTGCGGCGCGCACCGTCACATTGACGACACCCAGCGCGGGGAACTCCAAGTCCACCGCGCTCATGTCTCGGGCCGAGCGCCACACGACCTCCACGCCTGCCGCCTCCCACACAAAAGTCGGCGCAAGGGCGAAAGCCACATCGTTGTCCGTGAACGCACCTGCCGCGTCGAGGGTGAGCCGTCCCCCCCATTCGACTGTCCTGTTCGTCGTGAAGCTCGGGCGCACAAGCGAGGGGGCCGTCTTGTCCACCACCTGCACCGTTATCGAATAGGTGGCCGCCTGGCCCAGCGCATCGGTGAGTACGACCCGAACCGTCGCCGGCCCGGGAGTCTCGAGCACGACCGACACCGCTCCACCCGACCCGAGGCTCTGCGGGCCGAGCCACCACTGGACCGTCGCCACCCCCGAGAAGTCCCACGCGTCCGTGGCCGATAGGAGGAAGGGTACGCCTGAGGCGACCGAGAGGTTCTGCGGGGCCACCCATTCCGGCCCGCGCGTGTCGCGCACCGTCACGGACGCGACGCCCTCCACCCGGTTGCCTGCCGGGTCCCTGCAAGTCCACGTCGCATTGTACGGCCCCGCGCGGGGCAGCGTAAGGTTCACGTCGGCGCCGAAAAACGACGTCACGAGACCCCTTGTGTCGACAAGGACCCAAGAGAGGTTGATCGACCCCGGCGCCGCCTCGTCGTTGTCCGCGGCGAGCGTAAACCGCAAACGCGCGTGCGCCCCCTCCGCAGGCGCCACGCCCGCTTCGAAAACGGCCGCGCACTGCGGGGCGGTCGTGTCCCTCACCGTGACCGCAAACGAGGCGGCCCCTTCGTTGCCTGCCGCGTCTCGCGCCCGGACCTCGACCGTGTATACGCCCGGTTCGGCGAAGGTGAAGAGCGCCCACGGGTCGCTCGCGTTCAGGTTGGCCGCCACCCGGCCGCTCACGAGAAACGCGTACGAGGCGCCCCGGGGGAACGCGGGGTCGTTGTCCGATATCATGGCCGAGAGGTTGACCGCAAGGTCCTCATCGACCGCCACAGCCTCGGGCGGGACCTCCACCGCCGGCGGCGTCTTGTCGACCACCTGCACGGCACCCGCCCAAACGGCCGTGTTGTTCCAGACGTCGAAGACGTGCAGTTCCACGGCAAACGTCCCCGGCGTCGCAAAGGCGTAGCTCCCCACAAGACCCGTCACGGTGGCGTCGCCGCCTGCATCGTGGATGACCCAGTTCGCCCCCTGGATCCCCTGGTTGTCCGTCGAGTTCGAGCCGTCGAGGGCCACCGCCACGTCCTCGTCGACGGGGCTTGCCACGAACGCCCGTGCCAACGGCGCCACGGCGTCGAAGGGCCACATGAGCGGGAAGATGTCCCTGTGCGCCCCGCCCACGATCGCGTAGGACGTGTCGCCGATCCCGTCGCCGTCGGCATCCCCGCCCGTGTAGTCCTGCCACCAGTTGCCCCTGCGGAGCGTGAGGTTCGACCATGAGTCGTTTCCAAGCCGCTCGTCGTATCCCTGTAGCCCGTTTGCGAAAAAGTTGTTCTCGTACACCTCCACGCGCCCGCAGAACCACCAGACCTCGATCGCCTGCTGGCTACTGCCGCGGAACTCGTCCCTTGCCAGCGTCACGTTCTCGCCCGACCGCACAAACACGCCCTTCGTCTGGTTGAGGAACGTCGTGTTGGTGATCGTGATTCCGTTCCCGCCGTTGACGTACACCCCCTTTGAGTTGGGGCACGGGGTGAGGTGCTCGATGAGCACGTCCGAGCCAGCGACTTCGACCGACGAAGCGTTCCAGTCAGTGGCGCACGCCGATGTGTTGTGAATCTCGACGCCTGCAACGCCCTCGAGAAGCATGCCCTGCCAGCTACCCTGGAAGCGCGAGGCCGTCACCCAAAGCCCCACCACGTCGTTTGCGGAGAGGCCCCTCGAAGCCACCCCTGAAGTGATGCCCGTCACATTGTCGATCCGCAGCCCCTGGCCCCGCCAGATCA
>JBGPNV010000025.1:0-17819 GCA_041487695.1 Thermoplasmata archaeon
AAGAGCCCGATGCCCGCGCCCTTTTCCCGAGCCGCCCGAGGCGCGGCGAAGCGCCGATTCCTTTCGACAAGGGGGGGCGCCGTCGCGCTCTCGGTTTTTGTGGTCGTCGCCGGCAGCCTCGTGCTCGTCGCGGCCAAGAGCCTTACCCCTCCGGTCGGCGGCCTCGAGCGGGACGTGGACCGGGGGCCCCTCCTTTGCACGTAGCCCCTCGGCCTCGGTGCGCCGGGGGCGCCAAGGGGCGCTGGCCGATTTGGAAGCGTTTTTACCAGGCCCGCCGCATCGTGCGCCGCCTGTGGAGCGCGGCCGCCCCGCGGTAAGACACCCCGGCTGGCGATCGACACGATTGGCCGAAGACCGGGACTCGTCGCGTTCCTCCCGCTTGCTCTGCTTGGCGCCTTCTGCCTCGCCGTCTCCCCCTCGCAGGCCTCGAGCTACTCGGGGTCGGGCGATTGGACGATCCCCGCCCTCACCTCGGAGACCGTGACGGGCGAGAGCCTGGGGATCTCGGGGAACCTCACGGTTGCGGGCACCTTGACGCTCGTCAATTCGACCCTCGCGGTGGACCGCAACGTGACGGTCTCGGGCCGCCTCAGCCTTGCGAACACCTCGCTCACTTTCAGCGTCGACGGCCCCGGCACGAACTACCTGCGCGCCCTGGCTGGCGCGAGCGTCGCCCTCACCGACCTTGACGGGAACGCGGCCACGCCAAACGACGGTTCCCTGATCGCAGGCACGCCCCTGCCCTTCAATTCGACCTTTGGCGCCAATGCGTCCCTCACAATCCTCAACTCCCGCGTGCAGGGCGCCGGCTGGGCGAGGCAGGGGCCCTTCGCCCTGGGCCCGGGGTTCCTCCTTCTTGGGGCGACGCTGAACGTCACGGGGTCGGCCTTCGTCGGCGGATTCGAGCTCTTCGTGGTCGTGGGGGCGTCGAATGTCTCCGTGCGCAATTCCACCTTCGACGGGTTCGTCTCGGCCGTGAACGTCTCGGGTGGCAGCGGGCACCGGTTTTCGGGGCTTACGCTTGTCAATCACACCTTTGGGCTGCGCATCTTGAACGCGACGGACGTCGAGGTCGACGGGCTCGACGCCGGACCCACGGCCGCCCAAGCCTATTTCCCGCCGTTTGCGCCACCGGGGGGGACCGCCGTGGCGTTCAGCCGCGTCGACCGCTCGACGATCTTGAACCTCTCCGTGCGCGGGGTCGCCTTCGCCCTCGCCCCTCGCGGAGTATCAGGTTTCCAACTTAGCAACAGCACGGGGGTCGCCATCGACGGGTTCTGGGGCCGGTGGGGCGACTCCGTGGGGCAGATCTCCTTCTCCTCCAACGTGAATCTGACGAACTTCGACGCGGAGGATTTCATCCAGCCGCTTGACATCGTTTCTTCCAACAACATCAGCCTGCTTACCGCGCGCTTTGTCGGGGAACGCACGGGGCTATCCCTTTCAAGCAGCGCGGACGTCGACATCCGGGGCGTGGTGGCCAGCCAGGTGCAGGGGGCCGTCCTCACGGCGTCGGGGCCCTCGGGGCTTTACTCGATCCAGAACTTCGCCGTCACGGACTGCCCCATCGCCGTGCAGATCCTGGGCACCCCCGCGTCCCTCCTGCTCTTCGATGTGCGCGTGACGAATTCGACTGACCCGATCCAGATCAATGGATCCTCCGTGGAGACCACCCTCGACACGATGGCCTTCTCCGTGATTTCCGGCGAGGCCGTCCGCGCCACCTTTGTCGACGCGGTCGACTTCGCCTTACGCAACGTGACGGCGGCCAATGTCTCGGGGCTCACGCTGAACTTCTCGGCAACGAATGCGAGCCGGCTCTCGCTTGCCGACTGGCGGGTCACCGGCACGAACTCGACCGTCGCCCTCGTGGATGCCCAGAACCTCACGGGGCTTGCCGTGGCGCGGCTCTACGCCGCCTTCCACGCGGGCTCGCTCCTGCGCCTCGAATCGGACAACATGGCCGATGTGTCGGTTGTCGACATCACGAGCATGAATTCCTCCGGGAGCGTGCTCCTCGTCAACGGCGGCACGGTCCTGCGGCTCACGGCGCGGAACATCACGCTCCTCTCCGGCGACGTGCCGCCGGTCACGCAGGCGTTTGCCGCGGTCGTCGTGGACGCCACGGGGCAAGCCGGCGCCCACCCGCAGGGGCCGATCGCTGCACTTGTTGTGGACGGCCTCGTGCTCAACGAGTCGAACCGGGGCGGCCTCTATGTCGCGGGCCAGGCTGGGTCGCTTTCCGCCTCGAACCTCTCGATGACAAGCGCGCAGTTTGAAGGGGTCCGGGTGGTGGGCGGCGGCGGAACCTGGGCCGTGGTCCTTGCAAACGTGACCTACCGGCAAAGCGGCGGGACTGGCGTGCGCCTTGAAAACCTGGCGGGCGCCGTCCTCACAGGGATTGACGTCGACGCGCCGGTCGGCGTGCAGCTCGATGGCGCCCAGCAGGTCACCCTCTCGGACCTGCGGCACAACGGCTCCTACACGGCCCTTTTGGCGGCCAACTGCGTGGGCGTTTCGGTCGCAGGCTTGCGCGCGGTCGCGGGATTTGCCGTGGACGCCACCTCGTGTTTCGACGTGGACCTTTCCGACCTGCGCGTGCAGGCCTCCGCCGTGGCCTTGCGCGCCGTGGGGAGCTCAAGGTGGCGCGTCGACGGGCTGCGGGTCGCCGACTCCACAAGCGGCGTTGCGCTGCGCGGGTGCTCGGACTTCCTTTTTACGAACCTCGCCGTCGAGTTCTCGGCCGAGGGCTTCGTGGCCACGGTGGGCTCCGGCAACGTGACCCTGGTTCGGCCGCAGTTCTCAACCCCGAGCGGCAACGCCTCCCTGACGCTCTTCGAGGCATCGTACGCCGCCGGTGTGCGTGTGGAGAACTTGACGTTCCGGGGGAGATGCCGTCAGGCCGCCCTCGTCCAGTATTCCTCGCGTGTGGACCTCCTCGGATTTGACGCCGCGACCTGCGGCGTGGGCGTGGAGATTGACAGCACGCGGTTCGTCAACCTCACGGCCCTACGGCTTGGCGGCGCGTTCAATGGCTCCGCGCTCACGCTCTCCGCTTCAACGGACCTCTTTGTCGCGGGAGGCAACCTCACGGCGGCGGCCGAATCCGCGCTGGTCGTCGTCGGGTCCGACCGCGCGCTCCTGCGCGACCTGGACGGCAGGGGCGCAGGGGCCGAGGGCGCGCTCCTTGCCTTCGTGTCGAACCTCACCCTCGACACCGTCAACCTCGACGGGGCGGGCGGCGCGGGCGTCCGCGTCCTCTACGGGAGCGCGAACGTGACCCTGCGGCGCGTGAGCGCGCGGGGCACGCCCGCGGGTGTCGAGCTGCTGGCAAGCCCCGGCGCGACCTTGGATGGGGTCGACGTTTCGGACAGCGGGGGGATCGGCGTGTACGTGGACCCGCTCTCGCCCGGCGTGGTGCTCCGGAACATCTCCGCGGCTCGGGACATCGGAAACGGCCTGCTTGTCGCGGTCAATGGCACGCGCCTCATCGACGGGAATTTCACCGCGAACCTCGCGTCGGCTCTCGGCGTGGCGCCCTTCATCCGGCTCGACTGGACGGTCGAGGGCCTTGCCACCCTCGTCGATGAGACTGTGGACCTCACGGGCGACCTCACGCTCGCGCCTGGGGGCGCGCTACGGGTTGTCCGCTCGAATGTGACCGTCGAACAGACGGGAAGGCTGCGGGCGCTGCAGGGGTACGCGCGCATCACGGTGGGCCCAGGCGCGCGCCTGCGCCTGGAGAACACCTCCCTCACGCCTCGCGACAGCGCCAAGCCATTCTCGATCGACATCGGTGAGGGCGCCTTCTTCGAACTGGAGCATGCGACGCTGGGCGGCGGCGGACCCCGCGACGCGACCTCCTCGCTTAACGCGACGGGGGCAAAACTCACCTTCCTCTGGGCGATTTTGCGGGAGTGGTACGCGCCCCTGCGGGCTGTGGGCGGCTCCTTCAATGGGACCCACTGCACCTTCATGCAGAACACCCGCGGCCCCGAGTTCGTGGGTGGCGAGGCCTCGATGGCGGACCTCGGGTCGACGCAGAATGCGGGCAACGGCCTTTCCGCGTCCCAAGGCGCCCGCATCACCGTCGAGGGCGCTTTCGTCGCCTACAACGGAGGCCGCGGCGCGGCCTTTGACGGGGACACGAACGCGTCGCTCACGAGCTTCACAGCGCTCAACAACTCCCTTGGCGGCATCTCGGCAACGGGCGGCTCGCTTGAGGGCGCCGACGTGAGCGTAAACAAGTCCGGGGGCCCGGGCCTCCAGATGGTGGGCGGCACGCTCCTCGACCTCGCTGGGTTCACCGCCGTCGACAATGCAGGGGCCGGCGCTTTTGTCGTGGGCACCGCGGAGGTTTTCCTGGCGCTCGGCCTCGTGAGGAACAACACGGGCCAGGGGATCTACCTCGAGGGCGTGCACGGGGCGCGGATCACGGGGGGCCGGGTCGAGAAGAGCGGGGTCTTCGGCGTCCAGGCCCTGAACGCCGACGTGGTGACGGTCGAGGGCACCGCGTTTGCCGATGACGCGGCCGGCGCGATTCGCGTGGAGGGGGCCGGCCGCTTCTTCCTCCTCAATGCCAGCGTGGTCACCCGCGCCGACCACGCCGTCATGCTCCTTGGGTCGACCGACGCCGCGATTACCGATTGCCTGCTTGGGGGGCTCACCGCCGGCCTGCTTGCCACGGAAAGCACGAGGGCCATGGTGCTAAACTCCACGATGGACGAGCCCACGGTTTCCCTTGGAGCCGAGGTGACCATTGCCTGGAACCTCCGTGTGCTCGTCCAGGACCCCCTAGGGTACCCCGCCGTCGGCACCCTCGTACGTTTGACCAACCCGTCCCCGATGTCGGGGCTGGCCGCGCAGACGCAAGAGGGGGGCGCAAGCCCGCTTTTCGAGGTTTGGGAGCGCCTCATCCGAGGCGATGGCTCCCAGGTGCGTTACGACCCGACCTCCATCGAGGCCACGCACCCGACGCTCGGCCGTGCCCGGACCTCCCTCAACGTCACGCACTACACGGCGGTCGGCCTGCGGCTCGACAACGGCACGCCGCGTAGCACGGCGTCCGTTGACCTGGCTGCGGGGCCGACCGGCTGGTTCCAGCAACCGGTCGCGCTCTCGCTTCGAAGCGCCGACGACCGCTCGGACGGGGTGGTGCTCCTCTACCGGGTGGACGGGGGCCCCTGGGTGGACGTACGTGGGGATTCCGATTCGGTTTCCGTGGTCCTGCCTTTCGCCGCCGAAGGGGTACGCCGCGTGGAGTTCTACGGCGTGGACTTTGCGGGCAACGAGGAGCCCCGTCAGAACATCACGGTCCGCATCGACCTCGAAGCCCCGACGGCCGCCTTCGCTCCGGCGCAGAACTTCACCGCCCTCTCGACGCCCGTTTCCCTATCTTGGTCGGGGTCGGACCCCACGGGCAGCGGGGTCGAGACCTTCGTCGTCACCTACACGTTCCGCGGGAACACGACGAACCCGTGGCCCTCGGGCACCCGGGACACGGGGTTCGCCTTCCCTCTTTCCGAGGAGGGCGACTACGAGTTTTCCCTCCAAGCCTTTGACCGCGCGCAGCGCGGCTCGAACAAGGCCACGCTGACAGTCCAGCTGCGCCTCACGGGAATCGTGCACCTCACCGCCAAGGACACGGGCGGCACCCTCCTTTCCAACGTGACCTACACCCTCGTCGAGCTTAACCGGACAATCACGGGCTCGGGCGCCCTCGAACTTGCCGGCGTGCCCTCCGGGAACTTCACCTTGCGCGTAGGCGCGCCGGGCTTCGAGACCCTCGAGCAGGCCGTCGCCGTGCGCCCCGGCGAAACGACGCAGGCCGAGGTGACGCTCGACCGTGAAAGCGGCGCGGGCGGGGGGCTCGACCTTACCGCCGCGTACCTCGGCCTTGCCGCCCTGCTCCTCTTCACGGCGGCATACTACGTGACCATGCGGCGCAAGTGGGCGCGCCGTTCCAAGGCGCGGGAGGCCGAGAGGGAGGCGCTCTCGAAAAAGGGGAGGCCGAAGGCGAAGGGGCCCCCGCCGCGCTAGAGCCCGAGCCCGTGGAGGAAGGCGGTGATGGCCCCGATCGATTCAGGCAGGACCGCGATGAGCGCGAGAAGGGCGAGCGCGACCGCCGCGACGGAGATGCCGTAGGCCCGTGCGCGGTTGCGCTTGCCCTCGACCTTGATGAGGTCACGCATGAGCTTCATCTTGTCCAGGTGCTGCTTCTGGATCATTTCGGTGTACTTGTCCATGTAGTAGAGCCGGCGCTCGTAGTCGTTGAGGCGCATCTCCAGGTCGTAGGCCTTTGCGCGCGCCTCCGTGTCGACCGCGCCCGCGGGGCCCTCGGGCGCGGGCGCGAGGTCCACGATCGGGGCCTCGGGGGCCGATTGGGGGCCCGCCGACTCCGCCTGGCGGACGGTCGAAGACTGGGGGAAGTTGTAGTAGTCGACCTCCTGGAAGACGTGCTCCGGGCTCTCGGGCACGTGTACGACGGAAGGCGCCTGGGCACGCGTGTTTGGGGGGCTCCCCGCGGGCGCCTTGGGCGCGCGGGGCGCGCGCGCGGAGGCGCTCTCCGGGGGCGCAAGGACAGGCTTTTCGCCGTGGGGGGCAAGCGCAAGGTCCGACCGGATGAGCTCCGTGCGCAGGACCGCGCCCTTCTCGAGGGCGCCGTCGAAGTCCTGCGCGACGCGTTCGAGCGTCTTACGGACGCGCGCGAGCGAATCGGCGAGTTTCACGGCCTGGCCTTCAAGCCAGGGGTTGATCTTCCCCGCCGAGCCCACCTCTTTTTCCGCCTTGCCGATCGCAAGCGTGCTTGCGCGGACCCGAGCGACGTGCTTCGCATCCTCGACCGCGACCGCCGCGAGCTGCTCGCCGAGGAAACGCGCCTCGGCGGCCTCGAGCCGCGCGTCGTTGTCGAGCGCGAGGACGAACGCGCCCCCCGGGTCGTTGAGGAGCGCCTTGGCGCGGGCGAAGTCGGAGGCAAGCACGGCGAACCCGGCGCCCTGCGGCGCCTTCTTCACGCAGAGCAGCACGGACTTGTTCGTGAGCAGGAGCGCCTCGACGCGGTAGGGGAACGCCCGGAAGAGCGCGGGCTCCTCGCCCGGCATGAGGCCGGCCGTCTCGACCTGCTTCCGGTACGTCTTCAGCAGTTCCTTGGCGAAGAGCTCGACCGTGTGCTCGTTGATCCGGCCAAGGCGCTCGTCGGCCTCATCGACTTTGTAGCGCTCCGCTCGCTCGACGGCGTCTTCGAAGCCCTCGAAAGCGCGCCGCTTTTCGGCTTCCGCGCGCTCCCCTGCAAGCGCCGCGAGCTTTTCCTCGACGCTGCCAAGCTCGGCCGCGGCGTCCGAGAGCGTCTTCTCGAGCCAGGGGTTCGCTTTGAAGAGCTCGGCGAGCTTGAGGCGGACGTCCTTGAGGGCCTTTACCGCCTCCTCGAAGGTCGCCGCCCAAAGCGGCGCGGCCACGGCCCTCGCACTCGCCTCCGTGGCGACCGCCTCAAGGGCCGAATCGTCCCCAAGCATCGAAGGGTAGAGGACGACGAGGTGGTCGTAGCCGCGCGGCTCGAGCGCGCCTTTCAGCGCGTCAAAGTCCGTGACCTCCCCTCGCCAGGTGTCGGCTTCGCCGCCCACCGCATACCAGAGGACGGCCACCCCGTTTCCGAGCAAGAAGCAGGACCCCGAGACCTTCTCCGCGGCCCGCAGCGGGGTCTTGTGCGCCTCGGCCCAGTGGTCGCGTTCGGACACCCGCCGCAGCGCCTCGAGGTAGGCCACCGCGAGCCGCTCGGCGTCCTGGCGAGTGCGGCCTGGCAGAAAGGGTCCCGTCCTCCCCTTTTTGGGGGGTTTCTCAGCCCTTCAGCCTCATAAAGAACCTTGCGACCCGGCTCGCGGAGCGAGAGGACGCCGCGCGCGGAGCGTGGGGCCCTTGGCTTGGGCGGGCTAAACGTTCATATGCGGCCACGCCTCACACGCCTTGCTCCGTTTAAAGTGGGCAAGGATTTCGTGAATTGCCCCGACGACGCGGAGCGACAGGGGCCCTCTACGCAAGGGCCCCGCACACGGCCGCGACCCTCGCGCCCCGAGCGCGTGCCCCCAAGAAGGCGCGCGCGATGAAGACGCTCGCTAGCGCGGCCGCACAAACCCCCCAGCTCGGGTCAGGAGCGGGAGAGGCGGTCGCGCCGCTGTGAACGCGTCCGTTAGAGCTGGGGGACAAACGCCCCTACCGCAGGCCTTCTTCTTCTTCTTCTTCTTCGACGTTCGATTCGCCGGACCCCTCGCCCCTCGGGTCGCCGCGGCCCTCGTCGTCCGTGATGGGCTCGACCTCGAAGGCGCCGGCGCCCTGGGGCCCGAAGGACGACTTGATCTCGTACTCCTGGGCGGGAGAGAGCTCGCGCTTGACCGTCTCAAGGGTCTTCTCGACCTTCACGATGTGGCAGATCGGCGCGCCGGGCTCGGCGAGGGGCTCCGTGGTCACGCCGACGATGATCCCCGTGAAGGGCGCGGTGACGCGGTCGACGGCCGTCCCGAAGGGCGAGGTGACCTGCGCGAGGAGGTCGCCCTCGAAGGCGAGGGTCTCGGGCTTCGTCTTCATGAGCAGGATTCCCCCGCGCTTGGCCCGCAGCCATTCTGTCTCCCGCACGATCGTCCGGAAGGGCGGCTGCAGGACGGTCCCATCGATCATGTTGAGCTCGACCATCACGTTAAGGACGCCCGCCAGGCCCTCCTTGATGTAGTCGAATTGGAAGTGGTGCGCCTCGCCCATCTCGACGGTGATCGCGGGGATCCCCGCCTTGATCGCGTTGAAGCGCAGCGTCGAGCGGCTGCCCTCGTTGTTTATGATCACGCGCGAGCCGAAGGCGCGCGCGATGCGCTTGACCTCCGGCTTCTCCATGTCGGCGCGTGTGTGGGGCATGTTGTCGCGCCCTTCGGCGGCGGTGTGGAGGTCGATGCAGTAGTGGGCTTTCTTGACGACTTGCTCGAAGAACTCCGAGGCGATCCGCTCGGCCAGGTTCCCGTTCGGGCTGCCCGGGAAGGCGCGGTTGAGGTCCCGGCGGTCGGGCAGGTAGCGAGTCGAGTTGAGGAAGCCTGGCAGGTTCACGACGGGCACGCAAACAAGGGCGCCGCGCATCGTGCTGTGGTCAACCTCGAAGATCAGCTGTCGGACGATTTCCACGCCGTTTAGCTCGTCGCCGTGCACCGCGGCGTTCACGAGCAGGACGGGGCCGGAGTACTTGCCGTTCACGACGATGATGGGGATGCGCATCGGGGTCGTGTCCGGGTACTCCGAGACTTTGAGCGCGAAGGTACGCGTCTCTCCGGGGCTCGTCTCCACCCCGCCGATGATGATGGGCTTGTTCTCCCAGAGGCGCTTCTCGGCCCGCTCGGCCTTCTCCTCTTTCTTCTCCCCCTTCTCGGCCTTCTCCTCCTTGCGCTCGGCCTTCTCAGACTTCTCGGCCTTCTCCTCCTTGCGCTCGGCCGCGCCGTCCCCATTCTTAGCCATGAGCGGAACCCCCTCTCTTCGCCCGCTTGGCTTCGGCCACGATGAATTCGACCATCGCGCGCGCCACGTCCTTGTGCGTCGCGCGCTCGAGGCCCTCAAAGCCCGGCGTCGAGTTCGCCTCGATCACCACGGGGCCCCCTTTGGCTTCCAGGATATCGATCCCCGCGATCTTAAGGCCAAGGACCTTTGCGGTCTTGAGCGCCAGTTTCTCTTGGACGGAATCGAGCTCGATGGGGATCCCCTGGCCCCCCTGGTGGATGTTCGCCTTGAAGGAGGTGCCTGCCGCGACTCGCCGCATGGCCGCGAAGACCTTTTCCCCGATTACGAAGGCCCGGATGTCCCTGCCGCGGGACTCGGCGATGAACTTCTGGATCTGGATGTTCGCGCCGAATTCCCAAAGCGCCTCGAGCACGCTCTCGACGGTCTCAAGGGAATCGGCAAACATGACGCCGGCCCCTTGCGTCCCCTGGTTCATCTTGAGGATGACCGGCGTGCCGCCGACGAGCCGGATCGCCTGGAACACGGCGTCGGGCGAGCGAGCAAGGACTGTCTTTGGCGTCGGGATCCCCTGAGCCTGCATGACTTGGAGCGACCGGAATTTGTCGCGGGACGCCATGATCGAAGCGCTCGAGTTGATGACGAGAACGCCCATCTCTTCGAAGTGGTGGGAGACGGCGAGCCCGTACTCCGTCACGGTCGTGCCCACGCGCGTGAGCACGACGTCGAGGTCGGACTTGTCCTTCTCGCCATAGAGGACCCGGAATTCGCCCCCGTCGACCACGAGGGAGCACTTCAGGGTGTTCATGAAGTGGACGGTGTGGCCCAGGTCGCGCGCGGTGTTAATGAGCTTGCGTGTGGAGTAGAGGTCCTTGTTGCGCGAGAGGATGCCGATGTCCATAGGGCTGGGCGCTCAGGGGCTTCAGCCGAATGTGTAGATTAAAGAGTTGGCCAGGCCTTGGCGCGCGGCGGGGGCATCGGCCTGGCGAAGGCGGGCGGCACCGTCACGAAATCCGCGCGGTGGAGGCGGCGGCTCCGCCGCGACCCCAACGACATCGAGGCGCTCTACGGGTACTTCGACGCGCTCGTCGAGGAGGAGGGGACCTTGCCGGCGGTCGAAGCGCTTGAAGCCTGGGGGCGGCGGAAGGGCGCAGGGTCGGTGGACCTGGTGCTCGGGTACTGCCTGTTCGGGCTCGGGCGCCACGCTGAGGCCGTGGAGCAGTTCCGCCGGGCGCACCGGGCACGCCCGCGCGAGCCCACCCTTTACGGGCTCACCTCGGCCCTCATCGTGACCGGCCGGCCGGCCGAGGCGCGAGAGCTCCTTGCGGCCGCTGGGCGTCGCCGCCCCCTTACGGCAAGGCTCCTTGTGAGCCTTGCAAACGCGCACCTTGCGGAGGGGCATTCCGCGGCGGCCGAGGCCGCGCTGCGGCGGATCACGCCGAGGGGTGCCTCCGACTGGTCGGAGCTGGTGGACTCGGCGCGAGCACGCGCCCGGGAGGCCCGCGCCGCAACGGTGGCGACCTCCCAGCCCCGCGCCACGGGGCGGGACGCGCGCGCAGGGCGAGGGGCTGGCAAGACGGATTGGCTTTGGCTCGACCCCAACGGGGCGCTCCTCCTGCGTGTCAAGGCGCGCCCGGGGGCCCGAAGCTCGCGCGTGCGGGAGGTCGACCCTTGGCGCGGCGCGCTCGCCGTGGAAGTCCGGGCGCCGGCGGAGGCCGGGCGGGCCAATGAGGAAATCGCCGAGGTGCTCGCGGAGGCCCTCGGCCTGCGCCCGCCCGAAGTCGATCTGGTGCATGGCGCGCGCGCCTCGCAGAAGGTCTTCCGGCTTACGGGCGTCACGCTCGACGAGGCACGGTCGCGCCTGGAGGAACACCCGTGAAGGACGCCGCGGAGGTCCTGGACGACCTCGAAGCCGTCCTCGAGGACCTCGAGGAGGCGGCAAGCCGAGGGGCGGTGCTTGTGGAGGGCCTGCGGGACGCCGCCGCGCTCCGGGCCATGGCGGTCGAGGGGAACCTCGAGGTCCTCAACCGCGGCGTGGGCCTCCTGCGCCGCTGCGAGGAGCTCGCCGCGGCCCACGGGCAGGTCAGCGTCCTCACCGATTGGGATGAGAAGGGCGACAAGCTTGCAAAGCAGCTGGAAGGCGGCCTGCGCCGCGGCGGCGTCGTCGTGGAGCTCGCCTCCCGCGAGCGGCTGCGGCGGCTCACGCGCGGGTCGTGCAAGGCCGTCGAGGAACTCCCTTCGTTCCTGCGGCGCGTGCGCGCTGCGGCGCAGGCGAAGGGCCCCGTTCGGACGCTCCCCGAAAGCTGGCGCGAAAAGAAGGCCGAAAAGATGCGCCTCAGCGAGAGCCGGAAGCGGAGCGGCGCACCGCCGGGTCGCCGTCCTTGAGGCGCTCAAGGGCTTCCTCCGGGCTCTCGGCCTCATCGAGGGGTTCCGTGAGGTACGCACCCGTGCGCCCCGACTCCGAGCGGCGCCGCAGCACCCGCACGCGCCCGCGCACGACGTCGGCATCCACGCCAAGGGCCCGCGCAGCCTCCTCGACCCGGTCACATACGGACGCCTCGATGTGGCCGTCCGGTGTTGGCTCGATTAACAGGAGCCGCTTGTCCACGCCCGGCACGCGCAGGCCCTCCGCGACACCCCTTCGGTCGAGGGCGCCGCCGAACCGCGTGAACGCTTCCTCGAGCGGCGAGGGCGCCGTGAGCGGGAGCGACACGGTTACCTCCCCGAACGTCCAGAGGGCCTTCACGACGGCGTTGGGAGTGGCCGCCACGAGATACCGACCGACGCACGGGTCGTCCACCCCAGAAAGCGCGACCTCGACGGCGAAGGACGCAACGCCTTGGGGGACCTCGATGTCGATGTCGGAGGCCTCCCGCACGTCGCCGCGAGCGAGCGAGCCGAAGAGGAGAGAGCCGTCGGGGAGCACGTCGAGGAAGGGACGGGAGCGCCCGCGCTTCCTTGCAAGGAGCGCGAAGCGCTCGGGCGGGTAGCGCACCGGCGTCCTGTCGCGGTGCGTGACAATACGTTCGCGCGCCATCCGGCGCCCCCCCCTCCGGCTCCTTCAGGTCACCACGAGGCCGAGCTTTCCCTGCTCCGCCGCGCGGCGGATTTCCTGCGCGACGCGCCGCCCCGTCGACATGGGCCTCCGCCAAAGCGCGTTGCCGTACGGGTGGCCAAGGCTCATGTGGATGTTCGTGCCGCCGCCCACGCGCGGCGCGACATCGTAGACAAGGAAGTTGAGGTCCTTGTCGACGCAGGTCTGGAGGCAGAAAGGCCCGATGATACCCGGCGGGTAGTGCTCGCGCGCGGCCGCGACGAACTTCTCGCCAAGCTCGAAGGCCTTCTCGAGGAGGGACTCGCGCAGCGTCGCGGAGTTGTGCCCAACGACCGTGTACTCAGGGACCGCCTGGGAGGGGCCAAGGCCAAGCTGCTGGGCCGCGGGGAGGCGGACGTGGCCGTCGAGGGAGGATTCGAACCGCCAGTCCACGCCGAGGAGTTCGAGGGCAGCCGCCTTCGTCTCGAGCGGCGAATAGAACATGTTCAGGTTGAAGACAGGGCCGATCACGTACCGCTCGATGCGCGCGTCTTTGAGGTCGCCGCGCGCAATCACGCCGTCGCGCATCAGCGCGCCGGCCTTGTCGTGGAACTCTTTCGGGGAGGCCGCCGTGAAAAACCCGCGTTCGAGCCGCTTTTTCGCGTGGGCAAGCTTCACGATGACGAGCTTGTCGATCGCCTCGGGGCTCTCTACACGCTCGGGGAAGGGGATGCCCGCGCGCTCGAGCAGGTGGTAGTAGTCGCGGGCATGGCCGCGCTCTTCGACCCCAAGCATTGTCCGCGACCCGAAGATCGGGACTTCGAAAGCGTCTTCGATCGCAGGGAGCGGCGCGTAGGAGGTGAAGGAGCGGTTGGGCACGAAAACCGCCGACTCCCGCCTAAGGCGGGCCTGGTGTTCGGGCAGAAGGACGTCCGCGTACTTCGGCACGACCCAGCAGTCGTCGACGACCCCCCGCCTCTGGGCAGGGGAGGTGCCCTCGCTGGTGCGGAAGTAGCGCGAGAACGTCCGCTCGCGCCCCGCTTGCGCCACAACGATCGTCCGCAGGCCTTCCTCGGCCGCCCCGTCGCAGATGTCGAGCGCGGAGTGCGACCCCACGCAAGCCACCGCGAGCCTGCGGCGGTCGTAGGCGTCGGCAACCGCGGAAAGCCGGGCACGGTCAAGGGCCATGGGGCAACGCGCCTCCGCCGCGCATCGCACGGCGGGTTCTTAACCGGGCGGGCGGGGCGTTTCGGGGGGGCCCGCAAGGCGCCCCTATTGGCGCCGCTTGCGCGGCATGTCGGGCGCGCTGAAGTCGAGTTCGCGGGGGCGCGCCTCGGCGTCAAGCTCCCTGTGCGAATGCGAGGGCCCCGGGGAGCTTGCACGCACGGCCGAATCGTCCGCCGAGGGCCCTTGGGCCGCGCGTTCGCGCTCGCGCCTGCGCGTCACCTCGCCCAAGTCCTCTTCGATTGTCGAGTCGAGCGCCTCGGTGTCCTTCGAGCGCTCGCGCTGCACGCTCGACATCGTGCGCGGGGCCCCGGGCTCGCTTGGGGGGCCCGGCGTGAAGTACTTCGAGCCGGCGATCGACGGGTCCGGGGCCGCCCGCTGGAACGGCGGCTTCGCCGCCGGCGCGCTTTTTTGCGGCGCGGGGGCGGGCCGCGGCGGCGCGATGCGCTCCGTGAGACCCACCTCGCCTGCAAACTCGTGGCCGGCGCTGTCCTTGCCCTGGAGGAGCTTCTTGGCCTTCGGACGGCCTGGCACCTCAGTCATCCCGTGCCCCCACCGGCCTTCAAGTAGAATAGCCCGTTTCCCATGCGCCAGGCGTTATATGAGGGCTTTGTCCGTGGAGCTAGCGACCGCGATGGAACGAAAGGGCGACGAAGACGGCGCGCGAATCAAGCTCGCCGCCTTCGACATGGACGGCGTCCTCATCGACCACGTTTCCTCTTGGGGGGCGGTGCACGACGCGCTCGGGACGCGCAACCGCGAAGCGATGACCGCGTTCCTCGAGGGGCGAATCGATGACCGCGAGTTCATCCTGCGGGACGTCGAGCTCTGGCGGAAGGCGCGCCCCACGCTCTCGAAGGAGGACATCCTCGCCATCCTCTCGAAGGTTCCGCGGATGCCGGGGCTGCGCGAAGCGATCACGGCGCTGCGCGCCCAGGGGACCACCTGCGTCATTGTCACGGGCGGCCTGCGCGCCATGGGTGAGATCCTCGCGCGGGAGGGGCCTTTCGACGGGCTTCGCGCCAACGATGTCGCCTTCGGGCAGGACGGGCGGCTGCTTGACGAAGCGGTGATCGAAGTGCCCATCCGGGCGAAGGGCGACGTGGTTCGAGCCCTGCGGCGCCAGTACGGCGTGAGCCGCGATCAGACGGCATCCATTGGCGACACGCAGTTCGACCGCGGGATGTTTGAGGAGAGCCGCGTCGCCGTGGCATTCAACCCGGCCGATGAAGCGGTTGTGAGGGCTGCCACGCACGTCGTCCGCGAGAAAGACCTGCGCAAGGCGGTCGCTCCGCTGCTTGATGGTATGACGAAGATGGGATAGGTATCACGTCGCCTTGAAATGCCTCGAGTGCGCCAACCCCCGCATGCGCGAAGCCGCCTCGTTCCGCGAGTCCCAACGGGCCGACGCCGGCGCCGCCCCGGCATTCTTGGCGGTCGCGCTCGCGATGCTCGTCCTGGCGGCGGACCTGCCCTTCCTGCTGGCCCCCTCCCCCGCCGCGGGGCCGTCGGCAGCGTTTCAAGCGGTCGAGGCGGCCCTCGACGAGGCTGCCGCCGGGCTTGAAGAGCAGGCCGCGCTCGCATGGGGTGAGGTCCCGCAGGACGAGACGGCGCCGGACGTGCGCGCGCGCCTTGCGGCGCAGGCCGCTCTTGCCGGCGCCTTGGGACCGTCCCCCTTGTCGGCGTCGGGCGTGCGGCTCGACCGGGAAACCCTGCACGCCGAGGTCGAGGAGGCGCCGTTCTCCGCCGTGCCAGGCGAGCTCTGCGTCCGGTTGTCGGCAACCCTTGACGCCTCACTCGGGGGGTGGGCCCTGCGCCGCGACGTCGCGCGGAACGCCTGCGACCCGCAGATGCCTCGGGGCCACAAGTACCTCGAGGACCTCCTTGCCGAGCAGGCGCAAGACCCGAGGTCCCCGGTCGCCGTGGCGGTCCGCGGCCAACTTGCCGAGGCATTGCGGCGGACCCCCAATCTGGCCGCCGACGATGTGCAGACCGCCCTCGACAACGCGCTGCGTTCCGCGGGCCGCACGCTCGGGCAGACCCTTGTCGGCGGCCCAGCCTTCGACGCCGCGCCGGCGACCGCGAGCAGCGAGCCCGCCGCGCGCAGGCTTCCCCCAAGCGAATGGCTCAAGGACCTCGATCCCGCCGACTTCCAGGCGTATGTCGAGCGGTTCGCCCTGCCGTTTGCCGCGCTGCCATTCG
Source organism: Thermoplasmata archaeon (assembly GCA_041487695.1). Taxonomy (GTDB): domain Archaea; phylum Thermoplasmatota; class DTKX01; order DTKX01; family DATEUP01; genus DATEUP01. Next base: position 15,944 of record JBGPNV010000025.1, read on the forward strand.
CGCGCCTGCTTAGCCAAGGGCCCGCGCTGGCCGAGCGCCTCCTCTACGCCGCGCGGACGCTTTCCGACGGCGAGGACGCCCCGCTCCTTTCGTGGCTCGAGAACCTCACGGGCACCCCGGCGGTCGCCCGCGCCCTCCTTTCGGATGCCGCGGCGCTCCTGCGCGCCGCCGTCCGCACGCTTGGCGACGACCTCCAAAGTGCCGCGGCGTCCTATGGCGACAGCCTCGACCGCCTCATGGGTGCCCCTCCTCAAGGCGAGGTTGCGCCCCCGGCCGAAGGGCCCGTGCGCCTCCGGGCACGAAGTCCCCACTTCGAGGCGGTCTCGCTGCGCGGCCCCAGCCTGGGGGGGGGCGCGCCGCTCCTCCCGTATCTCACGCAAGCGCTCGTGCGCTTCGACCTCGACGGGGAGGCGGCCCTCGAGGTCGCGGGCCGCCCTCTCGCCGTGGAACGGAGCGAAACGGTCGTGGTTCACCTCACGGTCGCCTCCGCGGGCCGTCTCCTTGGAGGGCCCACGCCCGCAGGCGAGGCTCCCGGGGCGAACCCCTTCGGCGCCCTGGCCGCGCTCCTTCCCTTTTCGAAAGCCCTCGACTTCCTCGAAGGGGCGCGCCGCGAAGTCGACCGGCGCCTGCTCGCTTTCAAGGACGCGGTCTCCGAGCGGCTTGCCGACGCGTCGGCAGGCTCGGTCGCGCGTGTCGCCCTTCGCGCCCTTCAGGCAGCCTCGGACGGCGAGCTGTCCGATGCGGCCCTCGCGCTCTTCGCGTTCCTCGAGCGCTTCGCCGCCGAGCCGCTACGCGAGGCGCTCACGGCGAATTTCACCGTGCTCGGCGTAGCCTTCCACTTCGTCGGGGACCCGATTGGCCAGCAGGCGTCCCTCGAGCACGCGCAGGGGCCGCACACGTTCGGGGCAAGGCTGCGGCGGGTTAACGAGGAGGGCAACCCGCTCGAGGGCGCGCTTGGCGACCCGCTGTCGCTCACCCTCGAGGTGTACTGGCGGTACGACCTTGGCCCGGTGCACGCCCAGCTCGTGGTGGACCCCCTCCTTCGCACGGCCGACGGGGCCGTGCGCTTCGACCTGCGCGTTGAGGCGGGTGAAGGCCTCTCGATCGGCGTCCGGGCCCCCCGCATCATAAGGCGCGGCGCGGTGCTCGAGCTTTCGCTCTCGGACCTCATGCCCGGTGGACTGCCGGTGTTCGCGCTTCCCTCAGGCGCGCTCCTGCGCCTTGACGCGGGCCTGCGCGTGGAGCTTGCGAGGACCACCCCCCCTGGCCTTGTGCGATTCGCGCTCGGGGCGTTCGGGCAGGCCCTGCTCGACACCCTCGAGAACCAGACCGGGAGGGAGGTCGGGTTGCAGCTGAAGGTGGAAGCCCTCGCGCGGCGACTCTTCGAGCGCTTGCTCCTGCGCGCCGCCGACACCTTCGCGGGCGACGCGTCGCCCTTTGTCCTCAAGGCCTCGACGTTTGTCGCGCTCGAGGGCGGCTCGCTCGGCACGCCGGCGGGCGCCGGCTTCGAAGCCGCCCTTGCGGTGCAGGGTCCCGTCGCAACATGGCGCGAGGCGGCGTCGGGCGCCGCAGCGCTCGCGCGCGCGGCCGCGTCGGCCGCCTTTGCCCTAACGTGGAGCGACGCACGGCCACTCGATTGGATCCCCGACCGCGTCCAATCCCACGTCGGCCTCGAGTTCAAGCTTTCGCTGAAGGGCGGGCTCGGCGCGCTGCCTTTGCTTGGCCCGCTCCTCCACCGCAGCCCCGCCGCTGCGTTGGCCCAAACACTCTTCCTCTCCGCCGGCGCACTGGCCTCGCTTTCCGGGCGCCGCGAGGTCCACTGGGTCGCCGAGTACGGCTTCGGCCTCGAGGGCCTGCGGGGGCTCAAGCTGCCCCT
>JBGPNV010000026.1:0-17614 GCA_041487695.1 Thermoplasmata archaeon
GATCGTCGCGTCAAAAGCGTGCGTCCCTACAACCGCGTCCGCGTCCACCGAATCTGGCTCCGCAGCATAGACGCAGAATTCGATGAGGCCGGGGATTCCTCCGCTCGGGCTCTCGTCGTTCGCGGATGCGAAGAAGTACGTTGACGTGTCGCCGCTTTCTGTGTGCCACCCGTCCACCAGGTGCAACTCTGAGGTGTAGAAGTTGTCGACCGCATTCGACCCAGGGCACGGGTCGGCCGAAGCCGTCATCGCGCCGACAGTCAAGATGCCCAAAGCAAGTAGTCCAAGTCCAAGGCTCAATCTAAGTGTTGTGTTCGACATTAGTGGTTGCCCCCACTAACGCGCCCCATCCCGAGCAACGTTGTTAAGGCTTCCTAAACGCCCGTTTATCTCGATTTGGCAAAAGTCGCGTCACTCGCAACCGGTCTGGATTGTCGGTCCGGTGGGCCCCACTCTAGATCAATTCCTGAATTGATTTGGTTGAAGTTCACTTCCCGGGCGCCAAGGGCCCCGCCCCCAAGGGTCCCCGGCGCCTGTCGGCTCGCCGAGGAGGTGTGCCGGTGCAGGCGCAGTGGGGGCAACCACTTCGTCGGCACCGACGCCGGAGGGTGTATTTGGGTGCCCTTATCAACATGGGGCCATCGATTTCCAATCGTGAAAATGACATGCATACCGGCGCGCGGCGTGTTTCCTTGGACTCAAAGGCGCCCGGCCTCCTTTTAGGCCGCCCGAAAACTTAGATAGGCCGTGGCGCTCTGCCCGGCCTAAATCGTGGGGACAATCTAACATGAAGGGTACTCGCTTGTCGTCGGCTGCTCTCGTCGTACTGCTCCTGACTGCCTCCGTTCCAATCGCATTTGCTGCGTCCGCCATGGCCGCCGACGCGCACATCCTCGATTCGGACGCTGCGGCCCTCGGTGATGTCATCTCTGAGGCCAACGGACGCAGCGGCGGCGGAAGCGGCACGCCGACCCAGCCCAACGAGACTCTGCCCTGGGGAATCACGCAGATCAATGCCGACGACGCATGGTCGACCACGACGGGCTCCTCGATCAAGGTCGCTGTCATCGACACCGGCATCCAGCCCGACCACCCCGACCTCCAAGACAACATCAAGGGCGGGGTGCGCTTCTACACGCGCGGGTTTACCCTGTACCAAGACTCGAAGTGGGCCGACGACAATGGCCACGGCACGCATGTTGCTGGCACGATCGCCGGGATCGACAACACGATCGGCGTCGTCGGCGTCGCCCCCAACGTAGAGCTCTACGCCGTCAAGGTCCTCGACAAGTCCGGCTCGGGCTCGTGGGCCTCGGTGGCCGCGGGCATCCGCTGGGCCGCCGACAACGGCATGAATGTCGCCTCGATGTCGCTTGGCGGCTCGTCGGGCACCACGGAGCTTGCCGACGCAGTCTCCTACGCGCTTGACGCGGGCGTCGTGCTCGTTGCGGCCGCTGGCAACAGCGGCGACGGGAGCGCGTCGACAACCGAGGTCTCGTACCCGGCCGCCTATAGCGGCGTGATCGCCGTGGGTGCGACGAGCTCCTCTAACGCCGTCGCATCTTGGTCGAGCAGCGCTTCCTACGTCGCCCTCTGCGCGCCCGGCGTGTCGGTGTTCTCGACCTACAAAGGCTCGTCCTACGCGACGCTCTCCGGGACGAGCATGGCGACGCCCCACGTCTCCGGTACCGCCGCGCTCGTAATGTCCACGACGATCTCCTCGACCTACGACTCGAACGGCGACGGCGCCTGGCAGCCGAGCGAGGTCAAGGCCAAGCTCCAGGGGACGGCGACCGACATCGGCGCGGCGACCAATTCCTGCGGCGCAGGGCTCGTCGACGCGGCGGCCGCGGTGGCGTGATGCGCATCCGCCGAGCCGCTTAGCGAGGATCGGCCGGCCGAGATATCTTCGTTCGAAGGGGCACGCCCACCAGCGCAGCCTGAAGCACCTCCTGCCACGATGGGTGCACCACTGGTCTCGGGGCCGAAATCGGGGCGAGGGCCCCGCCCCCTCGGGCCCGACCCATAAGCCCCGATCGGCCCCGCGAGCCCTAGGCATGAGCATATTAACGTCGGGGCGGAACGCCTGCCGTGGCTCGGATCGGGGGTCGGGGCGGCCCGGCCGCATTCATTGTGATCCTGCTGCTTGCCGCCGCGCTCGCGCAGGCGAGCACCGGCCGGAACGACACGTTCGCGGTGCAGGACGCGACCCGCCTCCAGTACCACGCCGTCCTGTCTTACCCCACGCCCGACGCCAAGAAAGAGCGGGCGCTCTGGGACGCCGACAACAGCAGCTCGATCGACGCGGCCGAGGCCGCCGCCTACGAGGCCAACGCCTCCGCGTCGCGGCTCGGCGCCCCTACGTCCAACCTGCGGTGGGACGGCAATGCGACCCACTGGGTCGAGCTTGGCGCCACGACGCAGGGGTTCGTGAGCTCGACCTACAACGGCCCCTTCTCGCTGATCCTCGACGGGATCGTCAACCTCACGTCCTTGCCAGGGACGAGCCACACGCTCACGATCACGAACCTCTCAACCTACAGCTCGTACGGCTTCGCACTCTCCCTTCCTTCCAACTGGTCGATCTCCAACGTCACGGGCGTAAGCATCACGTCGATGACCGCGACGTCCGTGGCCGGGGCCGTCAACGTGAACGGCATCGCCGTGATCCAAATCGCCGAACCCCCGCCCCCCCCTCCGCCCCCGCCCCCGATCAACGACACGGCGCCGCCGACCGTCGATGCGGGCCCCAACCGCACGGTCCAGGCGGGCACGCTCGTCGCCTTAATCGGCACGGCAACAGACAACGACGCCGCTTTCCCCGCGGGAGCGACCTTCGCGTGGGCTTTCGTCTACAATGGGACGCCCCAGTTCTTCTCCGGCCAGAACCTCTCGTACACCTTTTGGGCGCTCGGGGCCTACACGCTGACATTTTCCGCGGTCGACCGGTCGGGCAACCAGGCGAACGCCTCCGTGCACGTGGTCGTCGAGAGCCCCGACACGGTGCCTCCGGTTGCTTCGGCCGGGCCCGACACGGAGGTGGTCGCAGGCGTGCCCACGGCCATCCACGGGATTGCCTCCGACAACGACCCCTCCTTCAATTCGACGGGCCTCACGTGGTGGACCTTCACGTACAACGGGACGGGCCAGAACATCAGCGGGCGCGGCCTCGCTTTCGTCTTTTGGACGCTCGGCGCCTTCGAGGTCGCCTTCTTCGCGCGAGATGGCTGGGGCAACCTCGCCTCCGACCGCCTGGTGCTCACCGTGGGGAGCCCCGACACCGTGGCGCCGCTCGTCAGCGTGCAGACCGAACCGGTCGTGCCGGCCGGCGCGCCGGTCATTTTGCGGGGGACCGCCTCGGACAATGACCCTTCGTTCCCGTCGCACGGCCAATTCGGATGGAATTTCACCTACAATGGCAGCGAGGTGAGCCTGCCGGGCCTCAACGCGACCTTCACGTTCTGGACCCTTGGCGCCTACACAGCCACGTTCACGGCCGTCGACCCCTGGGGCAACCGGAACACGACCACCGGAAGCTTCACCGTCGTGAGCCCCGACCAAACGCCGCCCACCATTGATGCGGGGCCCGACGACCACCTTGTCGCCGGCGCCCTTGCCAATCTTGCCGGCACCGCGTCCGACGACGACCTGAACTTCGCGACCAACGGCGTGCTCTGGTGGACGTTCGACTACGGCGGGATTCCCGCGAACCTCTCGGGGGCCAACGCGTCGTTCCGCTTCGAGGTCCCGGGCAACTACACGGCCACGTTTTGGGCGCGCGATGGCTGGGGGAACATCGCGAGCGACACCAAGACGTTGGTCGTCGATAAGGCGCCAACCACGGGCAACCAGCCGGCCGGCTCTCGAGGGCCCGACGGCCCGGTGTTGGCCTCCCTCTTCGTTGTGGGGATCGGCCTGGCCGCGCTCGGTGCGGCGGTCGCGTACCGCCGCCGCCGGGCGCCCGCGGCGCCCCTTTCGCCGGCCGCAGCGCCGGCCTTGCGCCCGGTGCCAAAGACCCCAGCCGGCCCCTCCTACGTCCTCGAAGGGCTCCTCGTGCTCTACAAGGACGGCCGGTTGATCTACCACGCCGAGCCGGGGGCCGAAGCCAAGCTCGAGAGCCCCGAGGTCATCGGGTCCATGTTCGCGGCGGTGACCGAGTTCATCCGGGACTCGTTCCGCGAGGCAGGCGCTCTGTCGCGCATGAGCTACGGGGAGCACACGATCGTTCTCGAACGTAGCGCGCACCTCGTCGGCGCCGCCATCAGCTACGGGGCGCCCGACAGCGCGATGCGCGAGAAGCTGAAAGAGACCCTCAAGCGCCTCGAGCTCGCCTACGCAGGGGTCGTGGAGGGCTGGAACGGCGACCGCGCCGCCTTCCGGGGAATCGAAGCACTCGTGGCGCCTCTCCTTGCAACCACGGCCGCCCTCACGAGGGCAGAGGTCCGCGAAGCCACGACCGACAAGACCGTGAAGGTCCTTTCCGGCACCGAGCACTTCCGCGGCTACGTCCGTCTCAAGGTGGCCCTTGCCAACTTCACCAACGAGACGCTCTCGGAAGCCACCCTCACCGTGGGGTTCAACGAGAAGCTCCTTGTCCTCTCGCGTGTCGAGCCCGCCACCCTTCCCCACGACGGCGCCGCCGTCCGGCTTGGGGCGATCGCTCCCGGCGAGCGGGTCGGGGCGATCTACTACCTCGACCCCCAAGTGTGCGGCGAGAGCGACATCACGGGGAAGGCCACCTACCGCGACGCCTCCGGCGCCCTGCGGACGGTCGCCATGAAGACCCGGCAGGCCGAGATCATCTGCCCAATCTTCTTTACGCCCGACCATGCGAATGTTGCGACACTCAAGCGCCTCGTCGAAACCTCAATCGCCGCGCGAGACTCGAAGGTCTACCGCGTCACGGCGCTGCCGGCGGTCGTGCCCTTCAAGGACCTTTTCGAGCTTGCCGCCCGCGCGGTGTCCGTCCGCGACGTGAAGCTCGTCCGCACGGCGACGGCGGGCCCTCCCTTCAGCGGGCGCGCCTGGTTTTACGGCCGCACAAAGCACGGCGACGAGCCGGTCGTCGTGCGCGTTGCGGCCTTCGAACAGAAGAGGGCGATCGAGTTCTTCGTCGCGGCCAATTCGGGCGCGGTTCTAACCGGTCTCCTCGCCGAACTGAACCGCACGTTCCATGAACTGCTCGCCGAAGAGCTCCGATCCGTGCGACTCGAACCGGTGCTCGACGAGACCCTGAAGGCCCTGTTGACCTCCGAGGAGTTCTTCCCATTGGAGAGCGGGGCCGACGAGGGATGAAACGCTCGTCCCGCCCCACTTGCCCTCAACCAAGCCGCTTAGCCATGATCGGCCGCTCGGGGTCGTCGCGGACGACTTGGAAGCCGTCCCTCACTAGCATCGCCTCGGGGCCGTTCCACATGTCGTCCTCTCCGAGAGCCGGCCCCCTGCGCGGGTAGGCCTCAACCATAGTGACGCCCTTGGCCTTCATTCCCTGCATCGCGTGGGCAAGGAGCGCGCTTGCCACCCCGCGGCGACGCGTCGCAGGCAGGATGTAGAAGCACGAGATCGCCCAGACGCTCGGGTCGGCTTCGAGCTTTAGGCGGCGCCGCAGGTGCCCCAGCCGGTCGCGCGGGCCCACTTGACACCAGCCGACCACCTTTCCATCCGCATAGGCAAGGTAGCCGTCGTACTCACCACGTGAGAGGAGCCCCTCGCGGCGCAAACGGTTGTCCGCCGCCGAAAGCTTGCTCCAGTCGTCGCCCGGCTCCTGCCACCAGTAGGCGCAGAAGCACTCGCCCGGGGGCGTCGAGTGCAGCGCGAAGAAGTCGTCCCTTCCCTTGGCCCCGAACGGGCGAACTTCGATTTCCAAGGTGACCGGGAGCCGACTCGCGCCGGCGGGCTTAATCCTTCGCCGCGCGGGGTTAGCGCGAGGTCCTTCAGCCCGAACCGGTGACCATGCGGCCCTGCAGCCACGAGTACGCCGCCACGAACTCCCCCTTCCGCGGCCACCCGTGCGGGTAGTCCTTCTTGCGAACGAACACTGGCGTCGCACCAATTCCCTCCAGGTCAAGGCGCAGGACGGCCCCCTCGCCCCAAGGCGGGTAGGCGAAACCCGCGCAGTCGACCACGGGACCCTGGAGGAAGAAGTCGTCCTCGTAGTAGGGCGCGCGCTCCGAGTCCTTGAGGGCGGCGACGATCGACGTGCTCGACACGTCGACCTGGCCTTCGCCAAGCGCCTCGAGCCGCTGCTTCGGCGAGATGACCCCAGAGGTGTAGGCGACCGCCGAGAGCCCGACGGTGGCCGGCTCGCCGCTCCGGTACTCGGCCCGGAACTCGTGGTAGTCCGTCGCGAAGAAGGTGACCTCCCCCTCGGTTCGCGCGAGATCGAAGTTGACCTGCGCCTCGTAGGCGCCGTGGCCCCACTCGACGATGCGCCGGGGGCGCCCCTCGAGCCCCGGACCCGTCTCGACGAGGTGCGGGTAGACCGAGGCCACGCCGGGTTTTTCCGCGCCGGGCATCAGGAGTTCGAGGACCCGCGCCTCGAAGGCCTTCGTCCCGAGCGGCAGCGCCCGGACGCGGAGCCGGTGGAGGCCCTCTTCGGGCAGCACGACCGAAACGCCCTCGTCGACGGTGCCCTTCTTGTAGGCCTCCGAAACGATTCGCGCAAGTTGGCCAGGGTCCTCAATCACGGCATCCCAGTGCGAGCCGTGGCCGCCCTCGAAGCCCGATTCCACGGGGATCTTCAGCACGGGGCCTTGCATGTCCCGTCGAGTAATGAACACACCGAAACGCAAGGCCGCACGGCCGCGGGACCCCCCTTATGAAGTCAAATTCGACACTTGAACCGCTCCGGTCAAGTAGTCCGCCGCGTCGAAACGGGAGCGGAGGAAACACGCATGCTCGAACAAGAACCGAACTCAGCCCTCCAGCCATTCGAACTCGATGTCCGCGCGAAAGCCGAGGCCGCCGCGCGCCGCGCGCGCGGCGCCGCCCTTGCGCAGCGCCTCAAGGACGCCAAGCAGAAAACGGCCCAAGCGGGCGCTTGCGCCCGCGCGCGCCTCCTGCGCGCCTCCCTCGAGGCCCGGGCCGTCGCGCGCAGCTCCGCAGCCCTTTCGGGGATCTCGAAGGACCTGAAGCGCATCGCGGGCCGCGTCCAGGCCGGGACCCTGGGCCACTCGGCGGCCCTCCATGGCCTGCGCGAGGACCTCCAGCGAATGAACCGCGAGCTGCGGGCAAGCTTCGGGCGATTCGAAGAGGAATTCCCGAAAGAGGTTGGCGACCTTACGCGTACGCTGCGCGCCGACCTCGCGCGGCTTGGCGCCCGCCTGCGCACGGCCGAACAGCGAGGCAAGGCGAACGTGATGCGCTCCTCGACCGTCGCGGGACTCGCCATCGATTCGAAGCGCCTGGCGCGGCGCAGCCGCGATGCGCGCGAAGCCCGCCGGCGCCGCGCCTCCCACTGACGCGGTCGACTCGCAGTTCGACAGCCGAACGACACGACTCAAATAGGGACCCGCCAACCTCGGCTCAAGGTGATCTCAACAATGGGCGCAAAACACGTAGCAATGGTCGTCGGCCTCGCGCTCGTCGCCTCCGCAGGCCTTGCGGCGGCCACGTACCAGGGCCGGTCGATCTGGGGCGGCAGCAACCCCGGGCAGGGCGGCGCACACGCCGCGATGCCCGACGCTGCCGCCGAGCACAACCGCGCGGGCGCAAACCACCCGACGCCGGACGCAAACCACACCCACGACGACAACGAAACCGGCGAAGAGCAGGGCGGACCGCCCCCCGAAAGCAACGAGACGGACGACGGCAACGAGACCGGAGAGGGCGCGAACGGACAGCCCGACGATGTCCCCCCGGCCCACGCGCAGGATGGCGAGCCTGAACACGGCAAGCCCGCTGACGTGCCCCCCGCGCACTCCAGCGCGGATGAGCACCAGCCACCCGCGTAAGGAACCCGTCGACCGCGCGATTCACCTTTCGGCCCGCTACGGCGAGCCGTGGGGGCGGCCGCGAACCCCCCGATGGTTCCTAAATCGGTCGGCCGTCCCCCAACCTTCCTTTTTGGGCCCTCGACTCACGGCACCGAAATCGGGTGGGCCCCGGAGGGGCCCCTGGATCTCGGATCGATGGTTGATCGAGATGGGAAAAATAGGCGCCGGGACAACCGACCCCCGGGGGGGGGCCAGGTGCAGAACTCCGTCTTCGATGAGCCCGATGCTCGCCTCCGTGAGCTCGCGCGGCAACGCCGCGAGACTCTCTGGCGCGCCCTGGCGGACGCGCAGCGCCGCCTGGGACGTCTTCTGCTCGAACGGCCTGAAGGGGTCTGGACCCCCGACGGCGGGCCCCTCGTTCCCCAAAACCTGCAGGCGAGGGCCATGCTGATGGCACAAAGGATCCGCGACCTGAGCTTTGAGCTTGGGGCTGTGCGCGGCCATGCGCCGCTTGGCACCGCGAGCCAGGGCTGAGCAGCAAGAGCGCGGGGGCAAGGCGCCCTTCCACCCATCGGCCGCCCGACGGCGCCGGCCCGCCCTCTCTCTACTTGGTCGGCGGCTGGAGCGTTTCTCCGGGCTGGGCCTCGGCCGACGCGCCCTCGCCGGGCTTGCCGGCCTGCCCCTCGATCTTGCCCATTCGGCGTACCACGAGAAGGAGCAGCAAGACCAGGATGGCGGCAAGCAAGAAGGCGAGGAACATGTTCGAACCCACGAACGACCCGGGGACCTGGTCAAACTTGAGCTCCACCGTTTTGGCCTGGTCGACGGTGATGTTCGTGACGCCGACGGTCTGCTCAACCGGCGACCAATACGTCGTGGTCGCAAAGTGCCCCGCCACGTTGTAGGTGCCCCCCGGCGCCCGGAACGACGCCGTGCCGTCTGCCTTCGTCACCTGCACTTCGAAGATCGCCCCCGCTCCCGCCGAAAGGGTCACCGTGGCGCCCGCAAGCGGCGAACCGTCGGCCTGGAGCGCCTTGGCGGTGAGCGTGAACACCCGTGCGCTCAGCGTGACCGTCTTGTCCGCGTCGAGCACGGTGCCCGCGACCTCACCGACGGCGACGCCGCGCCAGGTTGCCGTGAGGTCATAGGTGCCGTGCGGCAGCCGTTCCGTGAAGCCCCCTGAGGCGCCCGTCACGTTCGAGGCCGACAGGAGGCCGAACACGGCGTCGTCGAGGCGCACGAGTGCAAGCTCGACGGCCGCGCCGCTCGCGTCGTTCACCTGGACGCTGAGGTAGAAGACCGCGGCCGTGACCGTGACGTCCGCGCTGGCGCTGACGGTGATCGGGCCGCTTGCCACCTCGACGCCGCGCCAAAGCACGCGGGCCGTGTGGACGCCTCCGGTGACCTGGGACAGGTCGACGGCCCCTGCCTCATCGGTCCTGTAGGGGACAGCCGTGACCGTCCCGTTGGCGTACGTGAGGTAGATGAAGGCGTAGGCGACCGGGGCGCCGCGGCCATCGACGACCTTGAGCGTCGGGTAGAACACCGAGGCGTGGACCACGAAGGCCGACGCCTCGCTGAGGTTGGCGCCGAGGTTGAACGGCAGGCGGGCGACCTCGACGCCGGCCCACATGGCCGAGAGCGTGTAGTTGCCGGCAAACGCCGTCAGGTTAACAAGGCCCGACGCGCTCGTTGTCCCCGACGCGAGGGCCGTCGCCCCGTCGAGGACCTGGACCGGCGCGCCATCAAGCGCCACATCGTGGTCGTCGACGACCTTCACCCAGGCGTAGAGCGGGAGGCTCCCGATGTAGAAGGAGCGCGCCAGCCAGTCGCCGTAGGGGCCGAACGAGAACTGGGCAAAGTGTACAAACCAATTGACGCCGTTGTTGTCCATCGTGTACACGATGGCCTGGTATTCGCCGGAAGGCAAGGCCGAATAGTTCCAGGCGAACGAGAACGTGGTCGCCAGCGAGACCGGTGTGCCCGCGGTCCTTGCCATCGTAGCGTTGTCGACGAGGACTGCGCCGGTGGGCGCGAGGACCGTCACGTTCGCCCGAACGATGTCATAGCCGCCGTAGGGGTCGTTGACCGTCGCGACAATCTGCGCGGTCTTGTTCGCGGCCTGCGGGTCGAGCGAGCCGACCGAGACGCCCGCGCTGTTCTGGACATCGACGGAGCGTAGGGCGGCCGCATCGGCGGTCCGCAGGACGACGCGCGAGTCGGCGCGCGCCGTGTCGAAGATGATGAGCATCGACCCCGAGCCCGGGTTCAGGTGCAGGGAGAATTGGATCGAGGAGCCTGCGGCAAAGGTGTGCGGTGAGCCGAACGTCCAGTTGAGCTGTTTGAGGGACGGAGACACCGTGTACGCCTGCGAGCCGAAGTTGGCCGATTCGACGAGCGCGAAGGCGCCGGTCGCATTGATCTCGAAAACCTCGAGGGTCGTCTGTGCGTTCGGATTGCCCGATAGCGACTCCGCCCAATAGGCGAAGGAGTAGCCGGTGACCGCCACCGGCCCGGCGAGGGTGGGAGCGAGCGACCAATTGAAGACGAGCGCCGAGCCGTTGGCCGGCAGCGTCACATTCACGTCGTTCCACTCGGTCGTTGTGTCGAAGTAGGTCCATGTTGAGCCGGCGCCAGGCAACGTCTTCGAGGTCTCCGTGGCGTTCACATAGTGCATGAAGAACGTCATGTCCTTCGCCGTGGGGGCTGCGGCCGTCGCGGGCGGCGCGGCGGCAAGGAGCAAGGCCCCGAGCAGGAGGAGGGAAGTCGACAGGAACGCAGGCGCGGCTCTCGGCAGGGACTCAAATCGGCGCATGGGAGGGCACTGTGTCCTCCGGGTCGCGCCTCTGACCATATCAAGGAATCTCGATCAGCCCTCAATCTGTCTGATGCGAGGGCCGGCGACCAAATTCGACAGTCGATCGAGGACGCTCAAATACCGCGCCGCCCAGGTGAGCCCCGGCGACAACCTATGCGCAAAACAACCCTTGCAGCAATTGTCGGCCTCGCGGTGGTGGCCTCCGCCGGTTTGACGGCGGCCGCCTACGCGGGGCAGTCGGTCTGGGGAGAGGCAAACCCCGGGCAGGGCTCCGCGCACGCCAACATGCCGGCCGCAGGCCTGGAACACAACCAGGCCGGCGCCGAGCACCCACCGGCGTTTGCGGGCCAGCCTGAGGAGCTCCCCCCGGCGGACAGCGGCCAGCCGGACGACGTCCCACCCGCGGACGCCGGCCAGCCGGACGAGTTGCCCGCGCAGGCCAACGAGCACGCGCAGGACAACTACCCGCCCACGCATGTTCAGGCGTAGCCGACTTTCGGGGGGCTCTCGCCCCCCTCTTCCCTTCCTCTCACGTTGGCCTGCGCGCTCCCTTGCGAAGGGGGCAGGCCAAATCCCGACCACGTCTCCACGAACCGGTCGACTGCGCCGTCTGCGAGCGAGCGCCCGTGCGTGACGAGCAGCCTCGCGATGAGCTTGGGGTCGGCGAGCCGGACCCAGGCGAACCGGCCCTCGTGCCGGACCGCGACGAGCCCCGCGGCTTGCAGGCGCGGCAAGTGGTACGAGAGCGTGGGTGGCTTGATCCCCGCCGCCGCAGCGAGGTCTTGGTGCGTGAGTTCCCCGCGCTCAAGGAGCGCCATGACGACGGCCCGCACGGGTCGCTTGCGGAGCAACCCCAAGAGCGTGTGGTCGGCAAAGGCGAAGTCGGCCGCGAAGTACCGCTTCAAGTTTCCGTCTTCCACCGCCCGCACAAGCTGGGCATCCTCGAGCGCGTGCAGGTGGTATTCGGCCGTGCCATAGGGCATCGCGAGCCCCCTTTGAATTTCTCGCAGGTGCGCGCCCGGCGTGCTGCGGATGAAATCGTAAAGTCGGCGCCGGTTTGCAAGTGCGAGGGCGCCTGCTCGTTCGGGCGGGTCCGGCGGTCGGTGCCCCAAGGCCGCGCCTCCTCGTTGCACTCACGCGCGCCGCGCGAAAAGCGCGGCGTAGAGAAGGACGAGCCCGGCAAGGGTCGCCGCGGCAAATGCCACGGGCGCCCACTCGGTGACGGGCCCACCCACGAACTCGGCGGCAAGGAAGATGCCACCGCCAAATGCCTGCGCGGCAAAGGCGCCGGCGAGCACCGCCATCTTCCGGTCGCCCGCCCGCCGCCACGCAAGCGCGGCCACGACCATCAGGAGGGCGCCGAAACCGGCCACCGCGGTCCCCATGAAGGCTTCCAGGACGCCCATGCCTTACCCCCGTTGGTTGCCCTCGACCGACCCCGCCCCGTTATATGCCCTGCCCTTCGGATGCCAAGGCGGCGGGGTGTAAACCCCCACCTTTGAGTTTCGATCTATAGCGGTTAAATATTGCAAGCGCCCACAACACGGGTGGGCGAGGGGTCTGAAAGAGGTGCCGCTATGACGAATCGCCGGGCTGCAGTCAGTGTGGGCTTGGCGGCCCTCCTCGCGGCTTCGGCGCTTGCCGTAGCCCTGCCCCCGGGCTCCGCGGCCCCCCCTCCAGGCACTCCGGCCTCCCCCCCCACGCCGGGGCGGCTCACGGAGAACAACACCTCCGGCCAGATTACGGGGACGTTCGTGAGCCTCTTTGCCCCGGCCAACGGCAGCATTATCGAGGGCTTCACCTCGGAAGGCATCCTCTTCTTCGACGCAGTCGCGATCGACGGCTATGCCCTCGAGGAGAAGACCTTCGTCAACGCGCTTGTCCAGGTCACGGGGACCCGCGCCACGGCCCAGGTCCACGACAACCCGAGTTCGATCCTGCAGATTTCCCTTGTTTCGAACACCACGGCACTCTTCGACCTCGCGGAGGGCATCGGCGCATCGTGGGGCCCCAATGGCACCCTCGCGCTATCCATCAACGGTTCCAATCGCACGGCGTCCGTATGGACCACCTGCGGGGCCAACGCGACGACCCTTGGCGCCGCCAACGCGAGCTTCGCGGTCACCTCCACGGCGGCCTGTCATGTCTTCTTCCGCTCCCATGTCCTCGACCCCTCGCCCGAAGCTCTCATCACGGGTGCCGCGGAAAGCGGCCGGCTTGCCGCCGAAGTCTATGTCGGGGCAAGCGGCACGGACGACATCGACGTGTCCACCTACGGTGACGCCGACGTGATTGTTACTCACGCGGGCGAGCGCGTGGTCGTGTCCGTCGCCTCGTCGACCAACAGGCCGACGTCGGTGCTCATCAGGTTCCTCAGACCCGCCGGGTCGGCGGCAGCGTCAGTCCTGGTCGACGGCAAGCCCGTGCGCGCGGCCGACAACCTTGCCGACTCGCTCGACGCCACGGACGACGGCGTCAACGTGGAATACAGTGAGAGCGTCTACGACGGCACGGGCCTCCTCGTCGTTTCCATCCCCTCACCGAGCTCGCACGTCATCGAGATCCAGTCCGGCGTGACCTCCGGGCCGGCGCCCGCGACCCTGTCGCCGCTCCTCGGGTTGGCCGCCGCGACCCTCCTGGTGGCGGTCGCGGCCTTCGGCATCTTCAGGCGCCGCTGAAGGCCCTGCGAGAGGCCCCACCAAACGCCGGGGTCTACCCGACGGCCAGGTCCGCCGTCCGTTGCCCCGCCCAGAGCCCGAATAGCCTTGCCCGCGCTTCCACGCCCTCGCCCGGCTTCGGGATCCTGGCGATGAGGCTCTGGTGGACCCACAGGTCGATCCATTCGACCGGCTTGACTTGGAGTTTCACGATCACGCCCATCCCGCCCTCGAAGCGCGCTTCGGCCGACGAGAGCACCGTGCCCACAATGTCGAATTCGTCCGGCTCGCTCGCCTTGCCGCCGGGGTAAACGACCGCTTTCACCGCTTCGTCCTTGGGCGCCGGGGTCCCGCGGACGGTCTCGGCGACCGCCGCGATCTCGAGCGGCATCGCCGCGCCCCGGAGGTATGGAGGCCCGTACCACGCGAAGTCCACCGCCGCAAATCCCAGGGGCTCGGCGCCCGAGGGCGAATCCACATTCCCCTCGACCCACGCGCCTGCGCGGTCGCCAAAGCGTTTGACCCAATTCGGCTCGCAGGTATGCGTGAGGTCCGTCCAGTAGACCGGGACCGCGCGCCCCAATGCACCGCCTCCTTCCGCCTCGATTGCAAGGACGCTCACCCGCTCGCCAAGGTCGAGCCTCTTCACCGCGCGTTTCTCGGCCCCTTCCTTGACGGCGCCGTCGGCTTCGCTAAGCGGAGCGAATTCCTTGAACGGCGCGC
This sequence comes from Thermoplasmata archaeon, assembly GCA_041487695.1. Taxonomy (GTDB): domain Archaea; phylum Thermoplasmatota; class DTKX01; order DTKX01; family DATEUP01; genus DATEUP01. The sequence continues at coordinate 14,133 of JBGPNV010000026.1, forward strand.
CCTCCGCCCACGCGCGCTTTCCAAGCTCGAGCGCGGACGCGGGCGCAAGCCCCAGCATCCGCTCAAAGGCCGCCTCGGGCGCCGGGCCCTTCACCGTGTCGAACCGCACGTTCACGCGGCCCGCCGCCGCGTGGGCGCGCACCTTTCCGACGCCGGGCGCGACCGGCATCTCAAGGAGCGCCGACGGGTCCGCTTTCTTCCGCCCGAAGAACCCCACCTCTACTCCTCCTCGATCCCGCCCACAGACAATACGACCTTCCCGCGCGCGGACGGCGAAATAGCCACCCGCCCTCCCTTAAACTTGCGGCGCGCCCACGCGCCCTTCCCCAGCCTGTCCAAGAACACCGCCAGGGCCGCGACTTCGCTGTGCGGCTGGTTCGCGACGGCCACATTGAAGTCCGCAAGCCCGTAGACTTCGCCCGGCACCTTCGAGGCCCCCACGATGACCATGACGGCGCCACCCTTGGCCGCTTTGCGGATCTTGCGGAGGGCCCCGTCGACCGGCTCGCCGTACATCGTGAGGTGGACCTTCACGCCGTCGAAGGCCTCCATCGCGCTTCGCCAACCCACGCCGGTCTTCACCTCGAAGGGCCCGCCGAAGCGCTCCACGACCCCCCCGACCGCGCGCTCGAGCGCGAGGTCCTTCTCGACCACCCACACCGCGTCGGCCCCAAGAGCGCGCGCGGCAAGGCAGACATGCGTCGTCACGCGCGCGTCGCGCGAGCGCCGGTGGCCGAGGCGAAGGATGACGATCAACGGTGGCCTTGCCCCCCCCAAATACGGCGCGCATGGCCCCGCGCGCGCGGGAAGGCCCTATTTCTGTGGGCCCGACGGCCCGATCCGAAGCCCCTTCATCTCGAGCCTCGACGAGCGCTTCACGAGCGCCCGCAGCATCGTTTGGGAAAGCGCCATGCGCGCGGAGGCGTCAATGAGGTTCACGCCCGTCGGGTTCGCGAGCGTCACCAGCGCCTCCTCCTTCGACATGAACTCCTCGGCCGGCATCATGGCCGCCGACAACACCTCGGAGAGCTCGACCATCGGCGCCGTCGTGTCGATCTTGAACGACGAGTAACGGACATGGAACATCTTCTTGGGGCCCTCTGCCGTGGACTCCCATCGGCTCTCGAGCAAGTCCTGTTTGTCAAACTGCGAAAGCGCCGCCCTGCCGCCCATCCCAAAGCGGCTCTCAATCGTCCGTTCGCTCTCCCAGCCGGAGGTGAGGGCGAGGTAAACATCCCGCTTCACCGGGCTGTCGACAGCGGTGAGGAGCCCCACAAGGTCAGTAGGCTCGTTCACAACCTTGATTCGCGCCATAGGGGACGCTCCATGTCTTTTCTGCGAGGCTAAAAGCCTGCCGACTAGCCCGTTGAAGCGTCCGGGCGGGCGCTACCCCTCACGTTCGTCGTGCGCCGTGGAAAGAAGCCCCTCAACGGCGCCGGGGCGCCCGCAGGACGAGCCCGGCCGCGATAATAATGCCGAGGATGAGCGCCGGGGCCGTCACATTCGGCAGAAAGCCCCCGATCGAGGCCACCGTGAGGGGGATTGACTCGGTGTCCGTGTAGGTCGAGCCTTGCACCCTCGCGGTGACCGAGAGCGTGTGGCTGCCCGACGGCACACCCGCCGGCACGGCGAGGTCGAAGGTGAAGTCTTGGGTCTTGCCCGGCCGGATCGTCGCCTGCGAGGGCGACTTCGTCGTGTCGAGCGAGAGCCACGCCGAGTCGCCGGACGCCTCGGCGAAGAAGACCTTCACGTCGCGGTTGCCGCTGTTGAGGATGTGCACCGTGACTTCCACGGCCTCGCCTGCCTTCATCCCGGTCGGGAAGGCGACGAACGAGACCTCGATGCGCAGGATCTCCTTCACAGCCGTAAGGACGGAGACGGAGGCCTGCTTCGTCGCGTCGGCGCCGCTCGTTGCCGTGACCACGACTTCCGAGGACTGGTCGACCAGCGCGCCGCGGGGGACCGTCACCGAGAGGCGGATGATCCGCACGCCGCCGGCCTCAAGGTTGGCCACCTGCCGCGTCTCGAGGTTGTACCAGCCGACGACATCCGGGTCGCCCGAGAGCGAGAGCGCGACCGTGTCGGTCCCGTCGCCGGTGTTCGTGATGGTGAGCAGGTACGAGGACGACTGCTCCGGCGCGACCTCCTTCGTCCCCTCGGAGTCGACCGAGAGGCGCACGCCGCCCGTCTGGAGCACCTCGACGAAGAGCGTGTCGACGCCGGACTGACCGAGCGCGTCGTAGACCGTGAGCGTCACAAGGAAGGTCCCGCCGCGCACGTAGGTGTAGGTGGGGGCGATGCCCGTGAAGTCCTCCTGGATGCCGTTTGCCGAATCGAAGTCCCAGGCGTACTTCGTGATCTGCCCCTCGGGGTCGCGCGAGCCGGACGCCGAGAAGTAGACCTGCTGGCCGGCCGCCACGCTCTGGTCGGGGCCCGCGTTCGCGGTGGGCGGCAGGTTCGCCTTTACGAGCACGGAGGCCGTGTCCGTACCCCGCGCGCCGCGGTTGTCCGTGACCCGCAGGACCGCGGTGTAGCTGCCCGCCGAGCCGTAGGTGTGGAACGTGTCCCCAGACGAGCTGTTCGAGGTGTCGAAGACGCCGTCGCCCTCGAAGTCCCACTCAAAGAGCGAGATCGCACCGTCCGCGTCCGTCCCCGTGCCGTGGAAGAAGGTCTGGACGCCCTGCGTCTCGTTGAACTTGTCAATCCCGGCATCCGCGACCGGCGCGTCGTTCGGGGCCGGCGTGACGGCCACGCGCCGCGCGTCGGTCGCCGTGAGGTCGTCGTTGTCCGTCACGCGGCAGGTCGCCGTGAAATTCCCGTCCCGCGAATAGGAGTAGATCGTGAAGCCCGAGTCCGGGTTGCGGTAGTCGAACACCCCGTCCCCCTCGAAGTCCCACTCGTAGAGCGTGATGTTGCCGTCGCTGTCGTTGCCGCGGCAGTCGAAGACGATGCCCTGGCCGACCTGCGCCGTCGTGTCGTTGCCGGCCGCGGCGGTGGGCGGGTGCGTCTCCTTCGCGCTGACCTGGATGTTGAACGTCTGGATCACGGGGATGTTTCGGTGCTGGCCGTCGAGCACGCTCACCGCGATCGTGAAGCGGCCCGTTGCGGTGTAGGTGTGGGTCACGTTCCGCCCCGTGGCATCCGCGTTGAGCCCGATCCCATTCGTGAGGTCGAAGTCCCACGTGTAGTTCATCGGGTCGCCGTCCGGGTCCGTGAAGTTCGCCGTGAAGTTGAGGAGGTCGCCCACGCGGCCCGTCGTCGGGCCCTCGATCGCGCCGTTGGGTTGGCGGTTGATCGGCCCGCCGCCCGTCTGGTTGACGAAGATCGTCACTTGGTTGAACCCGGGGTTGCCCGCCGGGTCCTCGACCCGGAGCGCGATCTCCAAGAGCCCGCTGTGCCCGAACGCGTGGTTCACCTCGCAGCCCGACCACTGGTCGCTGCCCGAGCCCACCTCACTCCAGGCGCAGACGATGTTCAGGCCC